>JAGWXN010000565.1 GCA_018969885.1 Betaproteobacteria bacterium
ATCGTCGGCGCGGCAATGGAAGCCGGTTGCACCATCCTCTATTCGGAAGACCTCCAGCACCGGCAGCACATTGCTGGTCGGCTGACGGTGCTAAATCCTTTCGCCAAACCCTCACGCCTCATAAAACCCCGCGTACGGCGCAAACAGGTCAAACCCGTACCAGATTGATGAGGACACCGGCCCGCAGGCGATGCCCTGCGTGCTCAGGCAATAGACGAAGGGCACGTTTACCAAGGCCGCGAAGTGGCGCTCGAGCAGGTCGAAGTCGTCCAGTTCCTCGTCGTCCGGCAGGGCCTCGCGCAGCGCGTTGAGCTGCGCCTCCACGGCGGGGTGCAGCCAGACGAACTCACAAATCTCGCCCAGGTACACAAACATCAGCCCGGGAATGGCGGCGTAGTCGGTTTCGTCCGCCCATTCCGGCACCTCGCCGGTGACGGGATCCCAGCCCGGGTCCAACTGCTGGCCGGTCACCGGGTGGTGCAGCCGGGGTGCCGGCGCGCTGCTTGGCCAGTTGAGCTGGCAGGTGAACTGGGACATCGGCGGCGGGGGGGCGGGTTTGCGGGGCATGGCGAATCCTTGCGTTGCGAAGCGGGCAGTCTCCACAACGCAAGGCTCGCAGCGTGAGCCAGCAGAGAAGCACGCACCAAGCCTGTGGGAGCGGCGCGCGCGCCGCGATGGTCCCTGGTGCATTCACCAAATCCACTCGCGGCGCACGCGCCGCTCCTACAAGGCTTGCCTGGCGCCTCGGAAGTCACTTTTTGACCGTTTCCCGAACCTCGCCAGCGTGGTCGGCCGGTGTTCAATCAATTAACGGGGTTTTCTTTGCGACTTTGCCTGCGTTCCGCTCAGCTCTGGCGCAGCCGCAGCATCAAGGTCATCGCATCTGTCGGTGATGGGCCGAAGCCGTAATACTCGTAAAAACCTCGTGCCCTATCGTCCAGGGCATGGACGAGCAGGGCGCGCACACCGGCGTGCTGGGCAACTAGCACGCAACGCTGCACGGCGTCTTGCAGCAAGGCAGCCCCCAATTTTTGGCCTTGCAAACGGGTATCCACTGCCAGACGGGCCAGCACCATTACCGGCACCGGATCTGGCATGTTCCGGCGCACGGCGCCGCTGGCATCACGGTGCGCAACGGCGCCGGCCGCCAAGGCGTAGTAGCCCATGACCCGCTGCGCATCGTCAGCGGTCACAAAGGTGCGGCTGGCGCCGCTTTGCTGGTTGATCAACGCCCGTCGCTTAAGCCACTGGTCGAGCACGGCGACGCCGCAGTTGAAGGCCTCTACCTCATGCGCGGACGCGAGCGGGGCGGGAGCGTCAAGCGTCACTCATCCGCTCGCCAGGGTGTCTTGACCGCGAGCAGGCGCTCTAATCCCTCATTCATCTGCAGGGGGCCATCCAGCAGGGCGGTGAATTCGCGGAACCTCGCGTCGTCCAGATTGAAGAGCACCTGATCCAGCAGCACCGTTCGCGCCCTGTCGCAGGCAGCCTCGAGCATAAAGTCCGAGCGGTTTTTGCCCAGTATCTGCGCCGCTTGGTCGATGAGGTCGCGCTGCTCCGGCAAGGCCCGCAGGTTGATGGCGGCATCGCGCATGGTGAACTCCTTGTGACTACACGATAGATACACGGAGCTTAGTGAAGTGTGTAGCGCTTGTGAATACAAAAAAACGTATCGCAGTTGTCCC
>JAGWXN010000099.1 GCA_018969885.1 Betaproteobacteria bacterium
GCTTCCAGCATGGCGCGTTCATCTGCGCCTGCCGGGCCCAGATGACGCGCGTGAAACGAGTCCTCGCCGGTGAGTGAGGCAAGGCCGCGCCCGATGGTTTCGTGAAGGCTCATGACATACCCTCCGCTCAGAGCGCGCCGGGGCCAGCGAGATAGGCCTGCGCCGTAAGGAGCGACTCGATTTGCGAGGCGTTGGCAGGCCTCACCCGGATCAGCCAACCGGCGTCGTAGGGCGCACTGTTGACGCTTTGAGGCGTGTCGGCGAGCGCGCTGTTCACCTCGACCACTTCGCCATCGATGGGTGCGTAGACGTCTGAGGCGGCCTTGGTCGACTCCACCACCGCGAAGGCATCGCCTCGGGTAAGCGCGCGACCGACCGCGGGCAGCTCGACATAGACGAGTTCACCGAGTTGATCCTGCGCGTGGGCGGTAATGCCGATCGTGACGCAGCCATCCGCGTCGGTGCGGACCCATTCGTGGGAGTCGGTGTAGCGAAGTGAAGCGGGCGTGTCCAAGGCGAGGGCTCCTGACGGGCATCCGTAAGGGATGCGGGTTGGGGGAGCCCCCTCTGTCCGTTTGCCTGAGACATTCAGCGCCGATACGGGCTGCGGGTGGGTTGACCCGGGCCGCGTACAACGCGTGTTTCCTTCGGCGAACCGGATCGCTGCGCCTTTGCGACCAACGCCGGTTTCTCTCCAGAGTGCCTGACCCGAAGCAGTCCTTTTGCCTGAGAGTTTTCGGGGCGATACACCTTCGGCGTCGGTGCTGGGCCGATTGCAGACTGAAGCTGCATCGCGCACAGAACCGATCTCTCCCGCAACGGGTCATCAAGCGGAACCGAGCGTGCCCAAAAGCTCGGGATGTGTCAAACCGCAAGGCGCTCAGCAGCCGCCTGGCTCGCGCTGGCCCGCTTCGCGCGTGTCCGGCCAGGCTACCAGCGCGATTCCCGCAACTGCGCAGCCCAGTGCGACGAGATGCAGAGCGGCAATGGTTTCGCCCAGCAAGGTCACTGCAACCGCGGTGGCGGCGAGCGGCAGCGCCACCGTAAAGACGCCGCTGTGCGAGGCGGGCACCTGCTTGAGACCGCTCAGCCACAGCCAGGTAGAGACCATGCTCGCAGAGAGCGAATAAAAAACGAGGAGTGCCCAAAGCGGGCCGCTGAGTTGCGCGAAGTCAAAGCGCATCGCCTGCCACAGCCCCAGCGGGGTCATGAGCGCAAGACCCACCAGATTGATCAGCGCCGAGATGCGGCGGGGGGAGAGGCTTCCCGTGAGCCGCTTGCCCAGCACCACATAAATTGCCTCGCATGCCGCCGCGCCGAGAATGAGGCAATTACCCAGCCAATGACCCGCGCCCGCGCTGGCCGCGGCGTGCGACGAAAGGAGCGAGATCGCTCCCGCCGCGAGACCCGTGGCCACCCAGACCCGCCACCCTGCGCGTTCACGCAGCACCGCCCATGAAAGGAGGGCAACCAACGGTGGGAGCGCCGCCATCACGATGCCAGCAGCCGCAGCCGAGGTGAGGGCGACGCCTGTGAGTATCAGGATGGAAAACAGGAAATTGCCGAACAGGGATTGAACACAGAGGATGCGCCAGAGGGGGAGCGTGAGCGGCACGTCGTGTTCGTGCGCCCGAAGCCAGGGAATCATGACCACCGCGGCGATTGCGAACCGTAGCCAAGCCAGGAGGAATACCGGCAAGGCTTCGGACAGCGGCTTGGAGAGCGCGGTGTACGTGCCGACCAGCGCCATGCCGGAGAAAAGCAGCAGATAACCCGTGGCGCGGGGGGCTTTGGACAGGGTGGGTAGCGTCACAGGCAAGTGATGGCGGGAGGGTCGCCGCAGCGGAGCGGCTGGCTTCGCGAGCTTATCGCAGGTTGGTCGCGCAGGGCGACGGCCGGGTTGGCGGCGCCATGCCAATTTCCTCTGGAATTGGCATTGACCGTGGCCCAGCCATGGCGGCGTCGGGCTCGCCCAGCCCCTCGGGCTAAAATCGGGCGATGAACACCGTGACCGATCCCGCCTTTCGCCATACCGACTTTCGCGCGCAGCCCCATCCTGACCGGCTGGGTGCGGTGGTGGAACGACTGCGCCAAATCCTGCCCGCGCATTCGGTGCTGTACCGTGATGAGGACAAGCGCCCCTACGAGTGCGACGCCCTGTCCGCATTTCGCCAGATGCCGATGGCGGTGGTGCTGCCCGATAACGAGGCGCAGGTGGTCGAGGTGTTAAAGGCCTGCCGCGAGCTCGATGTGCCGGTGGTGGCGCGGGGCGCGGGCACCAGTCTGTCGGGCGGCTCGATGCCGCATGCCTCAGGGGTGGTGTTGTCGCTTGCCCGCTTTAATCGCATTCTCGAGCTCGACCCCTACGCGCGCACCGCACGCGTGCAGCCGGGCGTTCGCAACCTCGCCATCTCAGAGGCCGCAGCACCGCACGCGCTCTATTACGCACCGGATCCGTCCTCGCAAATCGCATGTTCCATCGGCGGCAACATCGCGGAAAACTCCGGTGGCGTGCACTGCCTGAAATACGGCCTCACGGTTCATAACGTGCTTCGTCTGCGCGTGGTCACGATCGAGGGCGAAGTGCTCGAGATCGGTAATGCCGCGCTCGATTCGCCTGGCCTGGATCTGCTCGCGCTCCTGATCGGCTCCGAAGGCATGCTGGCCGTGGTCACCGAAATCACCGTGAAGCTTTTGCCAAAGCCGCAACTTGCTCGCGCTGTGCTGGCTTCCTTTGATGACATCGTGAAGGCTGGTGATGCGGTCGCGGCCATTATCGCTGAAGGCATCATTCCCGCTGGCATGGAAATGATGGATCGCAAGACCACGGCTGCGGTTGAACCCTTTGTGCGCGCGGGCTACGACCTTCAGGCCGAAGCGATCCTCATCGTGGAATCGGACGGCACGCCCGAAGAAGTGGAAGAGGAGATCGCCCGGATCGATGCGGTGCTCAAGCGCTGTGGATGCACCGCGCAACGGGTGTCGCAAAACGAGACAGAGCGGCTCGCCTTCTGGTCGGGTCGCAAAAACGCCTTCCCTGCCGCAGGGCGCATCTCGCCCGATTACTACTGCATGGACGGCACCATTCCTCGCAAGATGCTGGGCCGTATGCTGCAGGCGATTGGCGAGATGGAGCGCAAATATCAGCTGGGCTGCATGAATGTGTTTCATGCCGGAGACGGTAACCTCCACCCCCTCATTCTGTTTGATGCCAACGATCCCGACAGCTGGCATCGCGCCGAACTTTTCGGCGCTGACATTCTCGAACTCTGTGTGGAATATGGCGGTACGGTCACCGGCGAGCACGGCATTGGCGTAGAAAAACTGTCATCAATGTGCGTACAGTTTTCGCCGGAGGAACTGAAGGCATTTTTTGCAGTGAAGGCAGCGTTTGATTCACAGGGGCTCCTCAATCCGGGTAAGGGCGTGCCCACGCTTGCGCGCTGTGCCGAATACGGCAAGATGCATGTGCATCGAGGTCAGCTGCCATTTAGCGATCTGCCGCGGTTCTGAGTCGCGGAGCTCGCCATGAACACTCAGACCTCCGAGCCGATCGCCCACGCTGTGTCGCCGGTGCAGGCCAGCCCCGCTGCCGCGGCCGATGTGCTCCAGGGCCTGCGGTCGAGCATCCTGCGTGCGGCGGCAGACCGCGCGCCACTGCGTATTCGTGGTGGGGGGAGCAAAGATTTTCTAGGCCAGGGCTTCACGGGCGCGTTGCTCGACACCCGGCCGCTCGCCGGCATCCTGAGCTACGAACCGACCGAACTCTTCATCACCGCACTGGCCGGGACGCCGCTTGCGCAGATCGAAGCCGTGCTGGCCGAGCGCGGCCAGATGCTCGCGTTCGAGCCGCCGTCATTTGCCGGTGCGGCCACCGTGGGCGGCGTGGTGGCTGCAGGGCTTTCCGGCCCGCGACGGGCGAGTGTGGGTGCGGTCCGCGATTTCGTTTTGGGCCTGGGCTGCATGGACGCTCAGGGCCGCGAACTGCAGTTTGGCGGCCAGGTGATGAAGAACGTGGCGGGCTACGATGTGTCGCGGCTGATGTGTGGCGCAATGGGTATTCTGGGCCTGATCACGCAGGTGTCACTCAAGGTGTTGCCGCGGCCGGCGGCCGAAGCCAGCATCATGTTCGACTGCGAAGCCGCTGAGGCGCTTCAACTCCTCAACACCTGGGGCGGGCAGCCGCTCCCCATCTCTGCAAGCGTGCATGGCGCGGGTTCGCTGGTGGTGCGGTTTTCGGGCGCACGCGCTGCGGTGGAAGCGGCGCTCGGCCGCATGATGCGTGATCACTCCGCGCGGCCCATTCCCGAGGCAGCCGCGACACAACTCTGGGCCGATCTTCGAGAGCACCGGGCGGCATTTTTCGCTGATGCCGGGCGCCCCCTCTGGCGTTTGTCGCTCCCTTCCACCGCGGCGCTCGGTTCACTGCCTGGCGAGCAATGCATCGAGTGGGGCGGCGCGTTACGCTGGCTGCTGTCTGACGCCGACCCGGCGGTGATCCGCAGGGCAGCATCCGCAGCAGGCGGCAGCGCCCTCCTTTTTCGCGGCGGCGATCGCGGGGCGGGCGTGTTTCATCCGCTGCCCGCGCCGCTCCTCGCGCTCCACCGGCGGCTCAAGCAGCAATTCGATGCGCCGGGCATCTTCAATCCTGGCCGGATGTATACGGATCTCTGACGCATGGAAACCCATCTTGCCGACTGGTTGAAGGGCACGCGCGACGGCGATGAAGCCGAGGCGATTCTGCGCAAATGTGTGCACTGTGGGTTCTGCACCGCCACCTGTCCCACGTATCAGTTGCTGGGTGACGAACTCGATGGTCCGCGCGGCCGCATCTACCTGATCAAGTCGGTGGTGGAGGGTGAAAAGCCCACCGCATCCACCATGGAGCACCTTGATCGGTGCCTCACCTGTCGCAACTGCGAGAGCACCTGTCCATCTGGGGTCGATTACGGCCACCTGGTGGATATTGGACGCAAGCTGGTCGAGCAGCAGGTCGAGCGGCCCGCCTCACAACGGTTCCTGCGCACCCTGCTTCGGGAAACGCTCACTCGGCGCTGGTTGTTTGATCCGGCCATGCGGGTGGGGCAGGCCGTGCGGCCGCTTCTGCCCGAGGCGCTCAAGGCCAAGGTGCCTGAGCGGCGTGGTCCTGGTAAGCGCCCCTCGCGAAGCCATGCCCGCAAAGTGATTCTGCTCGAGGGCTGTGTGCAACCCGGCATGCTGCCCTCAATCGACGCAGCCACCGATCGCGTGCTCGATCGCCTGGGCTTGGAGGCTGTCCGCCCGCAGGGCTCGGGATGCTGCGGTGCCATTCGTCACCACCTCAATGATCAGAGGGGCGCCGCTAACGATGCCCGCCGCAACATCGCGGCCTGGTGGCCGCTTATCGAGGCAGGTGCCGAAGCGATCCTGATCAACGCCTCCGGCTGTGGCGCCATGGTGAAAGACTATGCCCATCTGCTCGCCGATGATCCGGAGTGGGCCGCGCGGGCAAAGCAGGTGGTTGAGCGCACGCATGACCTCGCCGAGTGGCTGCCCGCCGAGCTTGAGGCCGCGATGGCGGCGGGACGCCTGCGCGCCACGTCCTCATCGAGGGTGGTGTTTCATCCGCCGTGCACGCTTCAGCATGGCCAGAAAGTGCGGGGCGTGGTCGAGGCGCTTCTCACCCGCCTGGGCGCCACCGTATTGCCGGTGGGCGAATCGCATCTCTGCTGTGGCTCGGCGGGCACGTATTCGGTGCTGCAGCCCCAGCTCTCCGGAGAACTGCGCGCTAGGAAGCTCGGGCATCTGATGGCGGACGAGCCCGAGCTGATTCTGTCTGCCAACATCGGCTGCATCACGCATCTCCAGGCCGGCACCGGCACGCCGGTGCGGCACTGGATCGAATGGCTGGACGAGCAGATGGATGCGGTGGGCGGCTGAAACCTACTCCACCGCCTTCACCATGTCCTCGACCACCTTCTTGGCGTCGCCAAACACCATCATCGTGCGGTCCATGTAGAAGAGCTCGTTGTCCAGGCCCGCATAGCCCGAAGCCATTGACCGCTTGTTGACGATCACCTGGCGCGCCTTGTAGGCCTCCAGGATGGGCATGCCGGCGATTGCCGACTTCGGATCCTTGGCGGCCGGATTCACCACATCATTGGCCCCCAGCACGAGTACCACGTCGGTGTCACTGAACTCGGAGTTGATGTCCTCCATCTCGAACACCTGATCGTAGGGCACCTCGGCCTCAGCCAGCAGTACGTTCATGTGACCAGGCATCCGACCGGCGACCGGATGGATGGCATATTTCACCGTGACGCCACGTGCAATCAGCTTGTCGGTGAGCTCTTTGAGGGGATGCTGTGCACGCGCCACGGCCAGGCCGTAGCCCGGAACGATGATCACGCTTTCAGCATTCGACATGAGGAATGCGGCATCGTCAGGTGAACCTGATTTCACCGGCCGCGCGGGCTGCGCGCCGCCTGTGGCGGCTGCCGCCTCGCCCCCGAATCCACCCAGGATCACGTTGAAGAACGATCGGTTCATCGCCTTGCACATGATGTAGGAGAGGATCGCACCGGACGAACCAACCAGCGAGCCCGCGATGATCAGCATCGAGTTGTTGAGCGAAAAGCCGATGCCTGCGGCCGCCCAGCCCGAGTAGCTGTTCAGCATTGACACCACCACCGGCATGTCTGCACCACCGATCGGAATGATGATGAGAACGCCCAGCACGAAGGCGATCGCGGTCATCAGCACGAAGGGCGTCCAGTCCTGCGTGACCGCGAACCAGATGCCAAAGCCCAGCATGGCGATGGCAAGCGCAAGGTTCAGCATGTGCTGCCCGCCGAACACCACCGGCGCGCCCTGGAACAGGCGGAACTTGTATGCGCCGGAGAGCTTGCCGAATGCGATCACCGAGCCCGAGAAGGTAATGGCCCCTACGAAGGTGCCGATGAAGAGCTCAATCCGGTTGGCCATGGGGATAGGCTCGCCCTTGGCCACGATGTTGAACGCCCAGGGCTCGGCGACCGCGGCGACGGCGATGAACACCGCAGCGAGACCGATCATGCTGTGCATGAAGGCGACCAGCTCGGGCATCTTGGTCATTTCAACGCGCTTGGCCATCAGCGTGCCGATGGCCCCGCCCACCACCAGACCTCCCAGCACCCAGCCCATCCCTGCCGTTGCGATTTCAGGGCGGAGTTTGTAGATGAGGGCGACCGTGGTGAAGGCGGCGATGGCCATACCGACCATGCCGAAGGTGTTGCCGATTCGCGAGGTGGACGGATGCGACAGGCCCTTGAGTGCCTGGATGAAAAACACCGAGGCGATCAGGTACAGGAGAACGACGACGTTCATGCTCATGGTTGTCGCCCCTTTCAGTGGCCGCCGGCGCCCGATTTGGGCGCCTTTTTCTTGAACATCTCAAGCATCCGGCGCGTGACCAGAAAGCCGCCGAACACGTTGACTGCGGCCAGTGCCACGGCGAGCACACCCATGGCTTTGCCGAGCCCGGTTTCTGTGAGCGCCGCAGCCAGCATGGCGCCCACGATGATGATGGCCGACACCGCATTGGTGACAGCCATGAGCGGGGTATGTAGCGCGGGGGTAACGTTCCAGACCACGTGGTAGCCGACATAAATGGCCAACACGAAAATGATCAGGTTGATCACGAAGGGGTTGATCGCTTCCATGCTGTCAGCTCCGCAGAACCTGGCCGTCGTGCGTGACCAGGCAGGCTTTCACGATGTCGTCTTCGAGGTTGACGGTGAACTTGCCGTCCTTGTCGAACACGAGCTTCAGAAAATCGATGACGTTGCGCGCGTACAGCGCCGAGGAATCGGCCGGCACGGTGGCGGGCAGGTTGGGCTGTCCGATGAGGGTCACGCCATGCTTGACCACCCAGCGTCCGGGCTCGCTGATGGCGCAATTGCCGCCCTGTTCGACTGCCATATCGAGGACGACCGACCCAGGCTTCATCGAGCGCACCATCTCTTCGGTCACCAGCACCGGCGCCTTGCGGCCCGGGATCAGCGCCGTGGTGATCACGATGTCAGCCTGCTTCATACGATCGGCCACGGCCTGCGCCTGGCGCTTCATCCAGCTCTCGGGCATGGGGCGCGCGTAGCCGCCCACCCCTTTAGCGATTTCGCGCTCTTCATCGGTTTCATAGGGCACGTCGACGAACTTGGCACCCAGCGACTCGATCTGCTCTTTCACTGCCGGTCGCACGTCTGAGGCCTCCACCACGGCGCCCAGCCGCTTGGCGGTGGCGATCGCCTGGAGGCCGGCCACGCCAGCCCCGAGGATCAGTACGCGCGCGGCTTTGATCGTACCGGCAGCGGTCATGAGCATCGGCATCATGCGGCCGTAGGCGCTGGCTGCGAGCAGCACGGCCTTGTAGCCGGCGATGTTGGCCTGGGAGGACAGCACATCCATGCTCTGCGCGCGCGTCGTGCGCGGGGCCGCCTCGAGCGCGAACGCGGTGAGGCCGGCCTGCGCCATTGCCTGCAGTCCGTCGCGATCGAACGGGTTGAGCATGCCCACCAGCACAGCGCCGGGCGTCATCTTCGCGAGTTCAGCCGGCTGGGGTGCGCGGACCTTTAATACCATCTCGGCCGCGAGCGCTTCGTCAGCCCCGACCAGCGCTGCGCCGGCCGCCTCCAGGGCGGCATCAATCTGACTGGCGGCGGTGCCGGCGCCGCGTTCGACCAGCACCTGATGACCTGAGCCCGTCAGTTTCTTGACCGTTTCTGCTGTGGCCGCGACCCGCGTCTCGCCGTCGCGGGTTTCGGCAGGGATGCCGATTCGCATGCGTACTCCCTGGGGAAAATTGTTGCGGACAAGGCTTGTCCGCTCCAGACAAAACGGCGGAGTCTACACGCGGCTGACCGTGTTCCGCTGGGGCGCCGGGGTAAAATCTGTGGTCTTTGGCTACCCTTATTCCCGAGCCATGTCCGTCTGGAAACCAAGCGTCACGGTAGCTGCCGTGATTGAACATCAGGGCCGCTTTCTCATCATCGAGGAGAAAACGGTGGCGGGTGTGCGCCTCAATCAGCCGGCCGGTCATCTCGATCCGGGTGAAACGCTGGTTCGGGCCGTGGTGCGCGAGGCACTCGAGGAAACCGCCCACCATGTCGATGTCATTGCAGGCATTGGCGTCTACCTCGCCCGGTTCGTTCACGAAGCGAGCGGCACCGATGTCACGTACCTGCGCTTTGCCTTCGCCTGTCGCCTGTCGGACCGGCCAGCGGGCGCCCTGGAGGCGGGACGCAGTCTCGATCAGGGCATTCTCGCCACCCATTGGTTGAGCGCAGACGAGCTGAGGGCGCGGCTTATCGAGCATCGCAGTCCGCTCGTCATGCAGGTGGTCGATGACTATCTGGCCGGTCAGCGATTTGATCCCAACGTACTGCGAGCGGATGCAAGCTTTGCCGGGCTGCCGTTCGCGCCGCAGCAGATTGGATGAGCGCGGTCGTGAGCGAGCCCCATACCGCGCTGGTCGAGGCCGAGCCCGGCGAGCGCGTGGTGGTGGGGCTGTCGGGCGGCGTCGACTCCGCCGTCACGGCCTGGCTTCTCAAGGAACGCGGTTGCGAAGTCGTCGGTCTTTTCATGAAGAACTGGGAAGACGACGACAGCGACGAATACTGTTCCAGCCGGCAGGACTGGATCGATGCGGCGAGCGTCGCCGATGTCATTGGCATCGACATCGAGGCGGTGAATTTTGCTGGTGAATATCGGGATCGGGTGTTTGCCGCCTTTCTTGCCGAATACCGTGCCGGACGCACGCCCAACCCGGATGTGCTCTGTAACGCCGAAATCAAGTTCAAGGCTTTTCTCGACCACGCCATGCGGCTGGGCGCCGAGCGGATTGCCACCGGGCACTACGCGCGGGTACGGCGGGTCGACCAATCGGGTGCGCCGCCCCGGTTTGAACTGCTGCGGGGGCTCGACGCCAGTAAGGATCAGAGCTACTTCCTGCACCGGCTGAGTCAGGAGCAATTGTCGCGCGCGCTCTTTCCGGTGGGAGCGCTCGCCAAGCGCGAGGTACGCGCGATCGCGGCGCGGCTGGCGTTGCCTAACGCTACCAAGAAAGATTCAACCGGCATCTGCTTTATCGGCGAGCGGCCGTTTCGAGAGTTTCTCAATCGTTATCTGCCGACCGAGCCCGGGCCAATCGTTGATGACCGCGGGCGGCGGGTCGGCGAGCATGTGGGGCTCGCGTTCTACACGCTGGGTCAGCGCAAGGGCATCGGGATCGGCGGGGCGCGCGGCGGCTCGGGTGAACCCTGGTTTGTGGCGGCGAAGCGGCGGGAGAGCAACACGCTGGTCGTGGTGCAGGGCCACGACCACCCGCTTTTGTGCAGCCGTTGGTTGCGCGCAACCGATGCGCACTGGATTGCCGGCCGGGCGCCCGACTCTGCGCGAGCCTATGGCGCGAAGACCCGCTATCGTCAGGCTGATTCTCCGTGCGCGATCGCCGGGGGCGATGCCGCCACGTCCGCTGGCGCCTCGGGCCTCGTTCAAAGCGCCGAAGGCGTGACGGCTGCGGTCACCGCTACTGAGGCTCAGGCCGCCTTCCTTCTCAGCTTTGAGGCGCCGCAATGGGCGGT
>JAGWXN010000100.1 GCA_018969885.1 Betaproteobacteria bacterium
TCCCGGAACGCCGCGAGGCACGACTGGAGGATGGCAGCCTTGCGCCCCTGCAGGGCGAGGCCGAGTTCCTGCGCCGCGGCGTACCCCTCACTGAGAAGAACATTGGCGAACTCTTCAAAGCGGCCGGCTACACCACCGGGGTGGTAGGCAAGTGGCACCTGGGACACGGCCCGAATTTCCTTCCGCAAAACCGCGGCTTTGATCACTCCGTTGTTTTTCACGGCAACACCAGCCTGCAATTCACCCGGATTGATGATCCGGAGATGGTGAGCCTCAAGGTGGATTTTCACGATGAGGGAAAGGACATCGCGTGGACCCGCGAAGGGTTGAACCAGATCCGCGTCAACGGCGAAATCGTTGATGTGGATCAATACCTGATGTTTTATTTCCGCGACCGTGCGCTCGACTTCATTGATCAGCACCGGCATGAACCGTTCATGCTCTATTTCCCCATGAACTCCCCGGTACCGCCGCTGCAGGTACCACGGGTTTATTTCGAGCGCCTGCGTGATCGGATCGCCAACATCAACCTGCGCGGCTACAGCGCCATGCTGCTCGCCCAGGACGACGTGATTGGCGCGCTCCTTGAGCGGCTCAAACTGCACGGTCTCGACCGCGACACGTTAGTCGTGTTCGTGAGCGATAACGGCAGCGCAGCAAGCCGCCCAGGCAACAACGGCCCTTATTCCGGCGGCAAGTACACCACCTACGAAGGCGGCATCCGTATGCCGTTCATGATGAAGTGGCCAGGCCACATTCCTGCCGGGCTGGTCTACGACCAGCCGGTCAGCACGCTGGATATCCTGCCCACGGCGGCGGCCGCATGCGGGGTCTCCACCGCCGCCGCGCAAACGCTTGATGGCGTGGACCTGCTGCCCTATCTCACCAACCAGACGCACGGCTCGCCGCACGACGTGCTCTACTGGAAGCTTGCCGGCTACTGCGCTGTTCGCAAGGGGCAGTGGAAACTGTACCTGGAGCCGAAAAATGGCGTCACCCGCCTTTTCGATCTAGATACCGATCCCGCCGAAAAAACCGATCTGGCTGCCGCCCAGCCCGTGATCTTTGCCGAACTGAAGGCGCTCTTCGAACAATGGGACCAGAGCCTGCCACCCCGTGCCTGGACCAATATCTCCCCGGTATTCAAGAAATAACCGCGAGGCGCCGGTGTCCGTCCATCATCGGAATTCCCGACAGCACCTGGGGCGAGTCGGTACATGCTGGGGTGGTATTGAAGCCTGGCCACACCGCATCGGAGGCAGCGCTCATTGACCACTGCCGTACCCGCATCGCCCGCGACAAGTGTCCACGCACCGTGGCCTTTCTCGCAGCGCTGCCGCTAGGCGGTGTGGGCAAGGTTCGTAAAGTGGATCTGCTGGAGGAATGGAAGCAGGCGCAGGGTGCCGCCCCCTAGTGAGCAATGCATGTCCGCACGCAGCGGACGGGCATGCTCCGCCTACTGTGCCGCCAGATCCATGCTGCGGATCAACTCGCCCCAGCGGCGTGCCTCGTCCGGCAACTGCGCTGCGAACTGAGCTGGCGTAGATGCTACGGTTTCAAGCCCGACCGCCTTGATGCGGCGCTGTGCCTCCGGCTCGGCAATAGCCTGACGGAATTCTTCCGCCATACGATTGACGAGCGCCGCGGGTGTGCCCTTGGGCGCAATCACCCCCCACCAGTTCCTGGGAATAATTTTCTGCAAATCGGCATGCCCCGCCTGCTCGAAGGTGGGCAGGTCGGGAAGGCTCTGCAGGCGCTCTTTTGAGGCCACGGCGAGCGGCCTCACCATCCCCGCGGTGATTTGTCCGGCGAGCGAGGCCTGCGCAATCACCATGAACTGAACCTCATTGGTGGCGAGCGCAAGGGCGGAATCATGGCCGCCTTTGTAGGGAATGTGAACCGCAGACAATCCAAGGCTGCGGATCAGCATCTCGCCCGCCAAATGAGGGGGCGTACCGCGCCCTGGCGATCCGAAGTTGAGTTTTCCAGGGTTGGCCTTGAGATCGGCAAGAAACTCGCTCACCGTACGCGCGGGATGCTTGGCGGTCACAGCGAGCAGCAGCGGTACGTCAACCAGCACGGTCACCGGTACGAAGTCCCGTAATGGGTCGAGCGAAGATTTGAACAGAAACTGGCTGATCACCATGGTGTTGGAAGGCACGATTCCAAAGGTGTAGCCATCGGGCGCAGACAGCGCAATCGCCTGCATGCCAATCTGTCCGCCCCCGCCTGTGCGGTTCTCCACCACCATGGGCTGCTTAAGACGCGCTTCGATACCGGGGCGCGTTGCGGCAACGATCGTGTCGATCAGTCCGCCAGCACCGAATGGAGTCACAAAACGGACAGGCCTGGTTGGCCATTCCTGGGCCAACGCATGACACGCCGATACAGCAAGCCCCAGCGCCGCGAGACCGCGGACAAAGGACATCCATCGCATCACGGGTCCCCCTCATTGATCGCACTGAAGTCAGATCGTAGGCTGTCTTGCCACCGACTGTCGAACCGGCAATCCGATTCAGGCAGGGGTTATCAAGCGACCACCTGAGGACTATCATGCCAGGAGAGCGACCCGTCCCGTGACGATTCATTCGCCAACCCAGGAGACCCCCATGACCCGGTTTCGTAAATGGAGCGCCCTCGCCGCGCTCGTGGCTGGCCTCGGCTCAGGCCCCATCAGCGCCCAACAATTCACGTTCATGACCGGGCCACAGGGCGGCGCCTGGATTCCGCTCGGCGGCGCACTGAAAGGCCTATGGGAGAAAGCGATCCCGGGTCTTCAGATTCAGACCACACCCGGCGCGGGCATCAGCAATGTGCGCGGAATCGATGAGAGCAAGGCGCATATCGGCATGGCCAACTCATCCACCACCTATGACGGCATCGCCGGCAACAAACCCTATCCAAAAAAAGTCACCAAGGTGTGTCAGCTGGCCAATCTCTATCCGCAATACTTCCAGGTGGTGGCCCTGGCCGATGCGAAGATCAATTCATTCCGCGATCTGGCCGGCAAATCACTGGTGACGCAGCCGCGCGGCAACACCGCAGAGGTGCTCACTGCTACGGTGCTCGAGCTGAACGGACTTGATTACAAGAAGCTGAACCGCGCAAGCTTCCAGGCGAGTTATACCGATGCGGTGTCCATGCTGAAAGACGGCCACGCGCATGTCTTCACACTCGGCACCACCGCGCCTGCGTCGAGCGTCATGGACCTGGCGAGCGCACGCGACATCAAAATGGTTCCCGTCGACGACAAGACCATGGCGGAACTGTCCAAGGCCAATCCCGGCTATACCCGGCAGATCATCAAGGCCGGCACCTACCCGAAGCAGAATGAGGACGTACCGGTCATTGCCTACCTCACCCATGTGGTGGTGGCCTGTGACTTGCCCGACGCAACCGCCTACACGATGACCAAGGTGATGGCGAACCATATCGATGACATGGCGGCAGTAGTCAAGCCGATCACCGGCCTCACGCCCAAAATGATGGCCGCCGACATCGGTGTGCCACTGCACCCGGGCGCAGAAAAGTTTTACCGCGAAGCGGGCGCACGTTAATCGGTCCCCAACGACGGGCGCCTCCCCGCGCCCGTTCATGGAGCTCTGATGTCTGACGAACAGGCTGCCACACTTCCCTCAGGAAGCGTACTTCGTGCGGTGGTATCAACACTTGCCATCGCAATGTCGGTCTATCACATTTACACCGCGGCCTTCGGACCGCCTGATGCGGTGATATTCCGTGGCATTCACCTCATGTTCGCCATGGCGCTGGTGTTTCTGCTTTATCCCAGTATCAAGCGAGAAAGCATTTCCGCCCGGCTGTTTGATCTGCTGCTGCTCGCGCTCTCCTGCGGCGCCGTGCTGCATATCTTCATCAATTACGACTACGTCACCAGCCGCATTCTCTATATCGACGAGCTCACCTGGGCCGACAAGTTCTGGACCGTCGTCGCGGTACTGATGGTGTTGGAAGGCACGCGGCGGGTCATTGGCTGGGCATTGCCTCTCACCGCCATCGTATTCATCGCGTATGCCGCAATCTTCACCCAGGTGAAGATCCCTGTTCTGATGGAGCAGCTTTATCTCTCCACCGAGGGCATCTTCGGTTCCACACTCGGTGTCTCGGCGTCTTACGTCATGCTGTTCGTATTGTTCGGCTCCTTCATGGAGCGAAGCGGCACCGGGCAACTCTTCATGGATTTTTCCATGTCGCTCACCGGCAGCAGCGCGGGCGGCCCTGGCAAAGTAGCTGTGATCAGTTCATCGCTGTTTGGCACAGTGTCAGGGAGCGCGGTGGCCAACGTGATGGTTGACGGCCCGATCACGATTCCGCTTATGAAGCGCACCGGCTTTCGGCCCTCCTTCGCTGCGGCGGTCGAATCGGTGGCCTCCACCGGCGGGCAATTGATGCCACCCATCATGGGGGCAGCCGCCTTTGTCATGGCTGAGTTTCTCGCCGTCCCCTACGCCCAAGTCGCCTTATGGGCAGTCATTCCGGCGCTTCTCTACTACGTGTCGGTCTTTGCCGCCGTGCATTTCGAGGCCAGGCGCTACAAGCTCGCAGGCGTGCCCAAATCGGAGCTACCCAGGTTCGGAGCGGTCATGCGTGAGCGCGGACATCTGTTCATTCCGATACTCATCGTGCTGATCGGGTTGACCGCAGGCTACTCGGCGCCGCTCTGCGCACTCGTGGGCGCGTTATTCTGCATTCCGCTCGCGCTCCTTCGCGCCAGTACGCGCGCCGACATCAGCTGGCGCACGGTGTTCGAGGCGCTCAACGAAGGCGCTCGAAACACGCTTGCGGTGGCCATGGCATGCGCCTGTGCAGGCCTGGTGATTGGCAGCGTCACCATCACCGGCTTGGGCATTGAATTTACTCAGGCCGTGATCGGACTCGCGAAGGATGCGCTCTTTCTTGCGCTGCTGCTCACCGCCATCGCGGGCATCATCCTGGGCATGGGCATGCCCACCACCCCGGCCTATATCGTGATGGTGTCGCTGCTGGTTCCCGCACTCATCAAGCTTGGCGCAGTTACGCCAGCAGCCCATATGTTCGCGCTCTATTTCGCCATTCTGTCTGCCATCACCCCGCCTGTAGCGCTCGCGGTCTTTGCAGCCGCCGGGCTCGCCAAAACCAGCATGTGGGCCGCAGGCTTTGCAGCCATGCGCGCGGCCGCCCCCGCCTACATCGTCCCCTTCATGTTTGTCTACGAGCCATCATTGCTGCTGCTGGTGAAGGACTGGAGCGAGCAGTGGTTCCAGGTTCTGCTTTCTGTGGCGTCCGCGACTATCGGCGTGATTGCTCTGGCAGGCGGTCTCTTCGGCTGGTTCGCTGGCCCTACCCGGATGTGGCAGCGTGGCGTCCTGGTGGTGGCAGCGCTTGCGCTCATCAAACCAGGCTCTATCACCGACCTCATCGGCCTGGGGCTCCTTCTCATCGTGATCGTTGCGCAGAAAATGGCGCCCGTGCGCGAGCCGGCGTAAGCCCGGCCTCAGAAATCAAGCGTCTGCTGTTCGCCAATCAACGAGCCGGTTGCCACCGGGTTCACCGTCACTGAGGCGCGCGAACGCCGCACGCCTTCGCGGTTCGGATTGCGGCTGCCGTGCTTCTGGAAAATCTGGTGTGCAGCATCCTTCGACTCGGCCTCTTTCCTCAAGCTCCACAGACGATCGCGCGCGAGGCGTGCCGCCGCCAGATGGTCAACGATGGGTGCCGGATAAGTCGCTGTGCCCAGCTCCGGCACCCAATGCGCCACAAATTCGCCGCCGGGGTCCTGATCCTGACGCTGCTTCTCGGGGTTATAGATTCGGATCGTGTTGATGCCGGTCGTGCCGCTCTGCATCTGAATCTGCGGCCAGTGAATGCCCGGCTCATAATCGGTATAAAGACGCGCCAGATGCTCGCCGGTCAGCTTCCAATGGAGCCAGAGATGCTGACTGGCAAAAGAGGTGAGCATCGCCCGCATGCGAAAGTTGATCCAGCCGGTCGAGGCGAGGTAACGCATGCAGGCATCCACGAATGCAAACCCCGTCCGCCCTTCGCGCCAGGCCTCGAGACGTGCGGTGTCGAGGGCGGTCGGCTCGCCCTCATTTCGCAGCCCGCGCGTGGCGGGGTGTAAACACCGGAACTCCAGTTCAGGCTCGGACTCGAGCTTCTGCATGAAGTGGCAGCGCCAGTGCAGGCGACTCTCGAAACTCTTGAGGCTTGCAAGCATGGACCGCTGCTGAGGATGGCCGTCGTCCAGCTGCCATTGGGACCGCGCCCGCCAGACCGCGTGCAGCACTTCACGCACCGACAGCGTCCCCCAGGCGAAGTGCGCCGACAGGCGCGAGCACGACTGCTCAGCGGTCCCGGGACTGCTCATATGGAAACGATATGAAGCCCCTCGTCCAGCGAGAAAAGTGCTGAGCAGTTCGAGCCCGCGTTCGCGGCCACCCTGCTGGCGCCCGGGACAGGGATCGGTATCGGCCAGCACCCGCCATGGCCGAAGCGCTGCCTCCTCGGCGCTGGCCGAACGCGCATCAGGAAGACGACCGCCAACGCGAGCCGGCAGCGCTGTGAACCGAGGTGGCGAAAGCACCGACGCCGACATCCGCGCATCGTGCAGTCGCGACCAATCATCGCGCGATCCAAGCGCGCGCACCACACCGTTCTGTGGCACCTGATGCCAGGGGATATGGTGTTCGCGACACCAGGCGAGTACTGCACGGTCGCGCTGAAAACTTGCCCAGTTGCCGGTCTCCTCATGACTGTGAAGCACGAAGTTGCCCATTGAACAACGCAGACGGTCGAGGAGCGCTGGCATCTCGGCAGTTTCCACCATGATCGGCAGGTTGGTCGTTCGCGCCGCACGCAGAAGATCGTGAAGGCTGTCGGCGTAAAACGCAGCCTGCCGCCCGCTCGCATCGGGCAGCGCCCAGAGCGAAGGCTCAAAGACCACCAGACCCAGCACCGGACCCCGGGCGGCTGCTGCAGCGAGCGCGGGGTGGTCGTACAGGCGCAGATCGCGCTTAAACCAGACGATCTGAAGCGGGGAGGAGTCCAAGATGAAGGGCCGCCTGCGGTCGATTGATGAGACGCAATTGTGGCCGGGCTAGCAACGGATCGCGGGGCAATTCCCTGCTCGATCAGGGCCTTGCCCGTTCTGTGCGCGTCGCGCTCACCGGCGTTGACAACCTGCGCGAGGGTGAACAGACTGCGCCATCATCTGCCACCCGCCAGACCGGCCGGTGCGAACCTGCTGCAAGGAGTTGGTCGTGATGCTCAGAGCCTTGATGTGTGCAGTCGTTGCGGCTGCGCTTCCCCTCTCGCCTGCCGACGCTCAGGATTTTCCGCAGCGCCAGCCGGTCAAATTGATCGTCACCTTCGCACCGGGCGGCGGTGCGGATTCCGCAGCGCGCGCCCTGAGCGACAAGTTTGGCGAGAAGCTCGGCCAGTCGGTCGTGGTGGAGAACCGGCCAGGCGGCGGTGGCCTGATTGCGACCGGACTGGTCGCCAAGGCCTCGCCCGACGGCTACTCAGTGCTGTTCACGGTGTCGTCGCATTCCATCAACCAGGCGATGAACCCGAAACTACCCTTTGACACCGAGCGCGACCTGCGTGGCGTCACACTGGTGGGGCTCCTGCCGCAGGCCATTGCGGTGCATCCCTCGGTCCCTGCGAACACCTTGCAGGAGTGGCTTGCGCTCGCGAAAAGCGACGCGCGCTTCGGTCAGTATGCGACGGGCGGCGTGGGCTCGCCCGGGCATTTTGCAGGCGCCGTGCTGCAATCGATGAGCGGCCAGCCGCTCACCCATGTGGGCTACAAGGGCGCGGGGCCCGCCATGACCGACGTGATCGGCAACCAGGTGCCCGCCGTGCTGGGAACGCTGGGGGGCATGATGCAGCACATCAAGGCCGGGCGGCTCAAGCCGATTGCCATCACGTCACGCGAACGAAGCGCGCTTTTGCCGGCTGTAGGCACCATCGGGGAGGCGTTTCCTGGTTTCGAGTCCGATACCTGGGTAGGGATGTTCGTGCCAGCAGGAACCCCTGCGGCCGTCATCGCGCGGCTGCATGGTGCAGCTGCCGCCGCGCTGGCCGAGACGGATGTGCGCGGCCGGCTGGAGGCCCAGGGGCTCACGATTGTGGCAGGCCCTCCCGCTGATCTCGATGCGCTGGTGTCACGCGAAATCAGGGTGTTCAGTCAGGTGGTGAAGGAACAGGGCATTAAAGCCGAGTGACCTGGTCTGGGAACGTTCCGCGCTGGTCGCGCTCAATCACCCAGCATCAGCGCGGCACCACGTTCGCCCACCATGATGGTGGCTGCGTTGGTGTTGGCTGACACCACGCGAGGCATCACCGAGGCATCAATCACCCGAAGCCCTTCCACCCCCTGCACGCGCAGTTGCGGATCGACCACCGCCCGGGCATCACTGCCCATCCTGCAGGTGCTGGTCGGATGAAACACCGTGCCACCAAAGCGGCGCGCGAAGTCTTCCAGGCTGGTGTCACCGGGTAGCTTTTCCTCGACCCATCGGTCAGCGAATGCCGGCTGCCGATAAATCTCGCGGCACATCCGGAGACCTTCGACGAGGGTTTTGAGATCACGCTCCTCGGTCAGATAGTTGGCCGTGATTCGAGGGGCCTCGGCCGGATCGGTGCTGCGAATTCGGATCGATCCGGTCGACTCGGGGCGGCACTGGCAGACCGATACGGTGAAGCCAGGAAACTCATGAAGCGGTGTGCCGGGTTTATCGACCGAGAGCGGCATCACATTGAACTGAATGTCGGCACGCCCCCCCTGCGCCTGCGAGGAGCAGGCAAATCCGCCCACCTGTCCGGCCCCAACAGTGAGCGGCCCACGCGCATCAGCGAGCCATTGCCAGCCCATTCGGGCCAGGCCGGCAAGACTGCGAACCTGGTTGTTGAGCGAGATCGGATCCTTCAGCCGTACGATGGTCCGCGCCTGGTAGTGATCCTGGAGGTTCTCGCCCACCTCGGGAGCATCATGGACGACCGGGATGCCCAGCGCACGCAGATGATCGGCGGGCCCCACACCGGACAGCTGCAAGAGCTGCGGCGACTGAAGGCTTCCTGCGGACAGGATGACATCGCCTTCGCAGCGAAACGCGTGCGCGACGCCGTTGATGTGTGCCTCCACGCCGACGGCACGCCCTGCCTCGAACAGCACACGCGAGACCAGCACGCCGGTGCGAACAGAGAGCCCGGCATGCCCGCTTACGGGTTTCAGAAACGCAACCGACGCGCTGCAGCGCCAGCGGCCCAGGATCGACAACTGATAACGCCCCACGCCGTAATCGGTCTGCGCGTTGAAATCGGCGTTAGCGGGCAGCCCGAACTGCTGTGCCGCTTCGAGCCAGGCAAGACAGCTCGGATCATCATTTCGCAACTCGGACACGCCCAATTCACCATCGGTGCCGTGATAATCGTTTGCCACACCGTTGAAACGTTCGGACTTGCGAAAGAACGGTAGAACCTCGCGATACGACCAGCCGGTGGCACCGGCACGCGCCCAGTCGTCATAATCGGCATGCTGGCCGCGGATGTAGAGGAGGCCATTGATCGAACTCGACCCCCCCACAATCCGCCCGCGGGGCCAGATAATTCGCCGGTCACCGGTATGCGGCTGCGGCTCGACCTCGAAGAGCCGCGCAAACCGCTGATCGAAGATGGTACGGAAATAGCCGACCGGTAGTCGGACCCAGAACGCACCATCCGGCCCCCCCGCCTCCAGCAGGAGGACCCGGCGGCCGGCGCGCACCAGCCGGTTGGCCAGCACGCAGCCGGCGGAGCCCGCGCCGACGATGATGTGATCCCAGCGGTCAGCCCCCACAGCCTGGTCCTTAGCCCGCCACGCTGTTCACGAGCAGCGAGGTATCGAAATAGGTTTTGGCTGGCACAGGATTCTGAATGCCACCCACCCGCGCATAAAAATCGGTGACCTGCTGCAGCCATCCGAGTGCAGTGCCATCCTGGTAGAGCTTTCGCCACTCGGCCGCAGGGTAATAGCGCGAGGCCTTGAATTGCTCCTGCAGCTCTTCGAGGGGGACCTGGGCATAGTTCTTTGACTGGATCACGGGCAGGATCTCGGCGGAATTCCGGATCAGGTCGTCGTTCGAGGCCGCCCAGCCGCGAACCACGCGCTCGAGAATGGGGCGATTCTTCTCGTAATAGTCAGCACGCACTGCCCATCCGCCAACAATTGCAGACTTCGGGAAATAGGCTGATGCATCCACCAGCATTTTTGCCGACGGCACGCGGGCGCGCACCTGAATGTTGAACGGCACCCAGAGTGCCACCGCGGGCACAGCACCTGAAATAAAGCTGGTAACCGCAACCGGCATCCCCTGATTGACGAGTTCCACGTCCTTGGCAGGATCCAGCCCGTTGGCGCGCAGTGCAGCGTCGACAAAAACATGGGCGGTCGTACCCAACGTGGTGGCGATCTTCTTTCCCTTGAGATCGGCCCAGCTCTTCACGCCCTGATCTTCGCGAACCCAAAGCTGCGCAGTGGCGAATTCGATGTTGTTGATGAGAAAAGCCTTGCCCTGGCCTCGCGCCGGGAAGTTGGAGATCACCGCGCCGGTTGACA
>JAGWXN010000566.1 GCA_018969885.1 Betaproteobacteria bacterium
GGCATACGGGTGAATACGGCCATCAAAATTACGGTTACCCGACAGCACAGCGGTGGCATAAAGATCACGGTCGATGATCTCCTGCTGAATCTTGGGATCGAGCGCGCCCGACATGCCGTTACAGGTGGTGCAGGCGAAAGCAACGATTCCAAAGCCCAGCTGTTCGAGTTCGGGTAGCAGCCCTGACTCGCGCAGGTATTCGGCACCCACCCGGGAGCCGGGGGCGAGCGAGGTCTTGACCCAGGGCTTTCGTTTTAGGCCCAGCCGGTTGGCGTTCCGGGCCAAAAGCGCGGCTGCGATCACGTTGCGCGGATTGCTGGTGTTGGTGCAGCTTGTGATGGCAGCGATGATGACTGCCCCATCGGGCATCTGATTGGGCACCTCCTGCCATGACGTGGCAATACCCTTGGCCGCCAGATCGGTGGTGGCGACGCGTGCATGGGGGTTGGAGGGCCCCGCCATATTGCGCACAACCGAGGAGAGGTTGAACTCAAGCGTGCGCTCGTAGCGGGCGTTTGCCAGGCTGTCCGACCAGAGGCCTGCGGTCTTCGCGTAGGTTTCAACAAGCGCCACCTGCGCGTCGTCGCGGCCGGTGAGCTTCAGGTAATCGATGGTCTGGCCATCAATGAAAAACATGGCAGCGGTGGCGCCGTATTCCGGTGCCATGTTGGAAATGGTGGCGCGGTCACCGAGCGAGAGCGCGGCTGCGCCTTCGCCCCGGAACTCTAG
Organism: Betaproteobacteria bacterium; assembly: GCA_018969885.1. The sequence goes on from JAGWXN010000566.1 coordinate 730, forward strand.
ATAAGCGCCGACCACCTTCTGCTTGCGCAGGAATTCGGTGAGGGCCAGCACCACGTCAGTGGCCAGGATGCTGGGACCCGGCTTGCCGGTCAGTTCAACGCCGACAATGTCAGGAAGCCGCATCCAGGACGCGCGTCCCAGCATGACGTTTTCCGCTTCCAGCCCGCCCACACCGATGGCAATCACGCCCAGCGCATCGACATGCGGGGTATGGCTATCGGTACCCACGCAGGTATCGGGGAACGCAACGCCGTCGCGCACCTGAATGACCGGCGACATTTTCTCCAGATTGATCTGGTGCATGATGCCGTTGCCAGGCGGAATGACGTCTACGTTCTTGAACGCGAGGCGGGTCCAGTCAATGAAATGAAAGCGGTCTTCGTTTCGACGGTCTTCGATCGCGCGATTCTTGTCGAAAGCCTGCGGATCAAATCCACCGCACTCCACCGCGAGTGAATGGTCAACGATGAGCTGTACTGGCACCACCGGGTTGACCTGGGCCGGGTCACCACCCTGGTCGGCGATGGCATCGCGAAGACCTGCGAGGTCAACGAGCGCGGTCTGCCCGAGGATGTCGTGACAAACGACGCGGGCTGGGTACCAGGGGAAGTCGAGATCGCGCTTTCGCTCGATCAGCTGCGAAAGCGAAGCGGTGAGTTTGGCGGGATCACAGCGGCGCACCAGGTTTTCGGCCAGAACACGTGAGGTGTAGGGCAGGCTATCCCAGGCGCCGGGGGCGATGTCGTTGACGGCGGCACGGGCATCGAAGTAATCGAGCGAGGTGCCGGGCAGGCGGGTGCGGTATGGGGTATTCATAGCTCATTAGTTTAGCGAACGACCCTGACGCGAAGCTTATCGGCTCGGCAGTCGGTGGGGCGCCGGGTGACGCCCCATACACCGCCGTCGTGTCAGCCCGCAGAGGCGGCGGTGAGCTGCTTCAAAGCCACTC
>JAGWXN010000101.1 GCA_018969885.1 Betaproteobacteria bacterium
ATCCGTCTTCGCGCTCCGCTCGCGCTCCCCGACCCTGCATCCGAGACGACGGCACTCGCCGAGTTGCGCGCCATTGCCGCGCGCAACCAGGTGTGGCGCAGCTACATTGGCGCGGGCTATCACGGCACCCTCACGCCCGAACCCATCCGTCGAAACGTCCTGGAGAATCCGGGCTGGTACACCGCCTATACGCCCTACCAGGCGGAGATTGCGCAGGGCCGGCTCGAGGCCCTTCTCAACTATCAGCAGATGGTGATCGACCTTACCGGCCTGCCAGTCGCCAATGCATCGCTCCTCGATGAAGCGACCGCCGCCGCGGAAGCCATGGCAATTGCACGACGGGGGTCAAAAGCCGCCTCGAACCGTTATCTGGTTGATGTCGGGACTCACCCGCAGGTCGTCGCAGTGCTTTGCACGCGCGCGCGCTGGCTGGGCTGGGAGATCGTGCTCACGGACGCTTCCGCCCCCGGCGTCACCGATGGCGAATTTTTCGGTGCCCACCTGCAGTGTCCTGACACGCGTGGGCGGCTTCGCGACTGGTCGCCGGTCATCGACTCGCTTCATGCCCGGGGCGCGCTCGTGACCATCGGTTGCGACCCGCTTGCAAGCCTGGTTGTTCGTTCGCCCGGGTCGCTGGGCGCCGATATCGCAATCGGCTCGGCACAGCGCTTCGGTGTGCCGCTCGGTTATGGCGGGCCGCACGCGGCCTTCATGGCGGTTCGCGAATCGCTCGTTCGCATGATGCCTGGCCGGATCATCGGGGTCTCGCACGACGCGGCGGGTAAGCCCGCGCTGCGCATGGCGCTACAGACCCGCGAGCAGCATATCCGGCGCGACAAAGCGACCAGCAATGTCTGTACCGCGCAGGCCCTGCTTGCCAATATGGCGGGCTTCTATGCGGTCTGGCATGGGCCTCAGGGGCTTTTACGCATCGCTCTGCGCGTCAACGCCATGGGGCGGTTGCTTACGCAGCTGGTGGAGCCCGCGGGGCTGCGTCCTATCTACGATCACTGGTTCGATACGCTCACCTTTGACGCCGGCCCGGCACACGCCGCAGTGCTCGCTCGCGCACAGGCGCTTGCCATCAACCTGCGCGACCTTGCCGCCGAAGGCGCGCCAGGACTGCTGGGTATCGCACTCGACGAAACCGTCACGCTCGCCGATCTTGGTGATCTTGCCTACGTGCTCACCGGCAACCGGCCGCAGCCCGCCTTACTGGATGCGCTCGCCGCTGCCATCGAAATCGAACCCGCCACCGTGCCCGATTCGCTTCGCCGTCGCGACGCGGTCCTCACCCACCCGGTCTTTAGCCGTCATCACAGCGAAACCGAGTTCGTTCGCTATCTGAAGCGACTTGAGAACCGCGACCTGTCGCTCGTGCACGCAATGATTCCGCTTGGCTCCTGCACCATGAAGCTGAACGCTGCCGCCGAGATGGTGCCGGTCAGCTGGCCCGAGTTCGCTAATCTTCACCCGTTCGCGCCCGCCGGGCAGGCCGAAGGCTATCGGGTCATGCTCGCGCAGCTGGGTCAATGGCTATGCGCCATCACAGGATTTTCGGCAGTCTCATTTCAGCCCAATTCCGGAGCGCAGGGCGAATACGCGGGGCTTCTTGCCATTCGCAACTGGCAGATCGCGCGCGGCGAGACGGGGCGTGATATCTGCCTGATCCCCTCATCGGCGCACGGCACCAACCCTGCCACCGCGCAGATGATGGGCCTGAAGATTGTGGTGGTCGCCTGCGATGCGCAGGGCAACATCGACGCCGCCGACCTGCGAGCGAAGATCAACGCCCATCGAGAGAAATTGTGCGCGCTGATGGTCACCTACCCCTCCACGCACGGCGTTTTCGAAGCGGCAATCCGTGAGATCTGTGATTGGGTCCATGAGGCGGGCGGGCAGGTCTACATGGACGGCGCAAACCTGAACGCCCAGGCCGGGCTGACCCAGCCCGCACTCATCGGCGCCGATGTCTGTCACATGAATCTGCACAAGACTTTCTGCATCCCGCATGGTGGCGGCGGACCGGGCATGGGGCCGATCGCGGTGGCCGCGCATCTCGCACCGCATTTACCCGAGGACCCGTTCACCGCGGACGCGGGGTCAGGCAGCGCGAACGGATCCGTCGGCTCGGTGTCGGCGGCACCGTTTGGGAGTGCACTCATCACCACCATCTCCTGGATGTACATCCGGATGATGGGCGCCCGTGGCATTCGCGCGGCTACCGAGGTTGCGATCCTGAATGCGAATTACATCGCCGCACGGCTCTCACCCTATTTTCCGGTGCTCTATACCGGCGAACACGGTCGCGTGGCACACGAGTGCATCCTCGATCTGCGGCATTTGAAAGCCCTGTATGGCGTCACGGCCGAAGATATTGCCAAACGCCTGATGGACTATGGCTTTCACGCGCCCACGCTTTCATTTCCGGTCGCCGACACACTGATGATTGAACCCACGGAGTCTGAGCCGAAGGACGAGCTCGATCGCTTCTGCGAGGCCATGATCGCCATCCACGGCGAGTTGCAGGCGATCGCTTCGGGCGAGTTTGACCGACTGGATAACCCGCTCAAGCAGGCCCCGCACACTGCCACCGAATTGGCGGGTGAATGGACCCACCCCTATTCGCGCGAGCGTGCAGCGTTTCCCCTTGAGTGGATTCGGGCGGCCAAGTTCTGGCCCTCGGTCAAGCGCATTGACAACGCGGCAGGCGACCGACAACTGGTCTGCAGCTGCCCGCCGCTTAGCGACTATCAGTGACCGGGGTCACCATGACCGACACGACATCGCCCCAGACGCTCGAATTGCCGCTTGGCGCGCTCCACCGTGAACTTGGCGCGCGCATGGGCCCGTTTGCCGGATTCGCCATGCCCATCCAATACCCTGCCGGGCTGAAGGCCGAGCATTTGCACACTCGGACCTCGGCAGGTTTGTTTGATGTCTCACACATGGGACAGCTTCGGCTGCGTGCCCGCGACGGCACGCTCGCCACACTTACGCGCGCAATCGAGCGCGCGCTTCCGCTCGATGGCGATGGCTGGCCTGCCGGGCAGCAACGTTATTCAGTGCTGCTAAACGACCAGGGCGGCATTGATGACGATCTGATGCTGGTGCTTCGTCCGGATCTCGCCGAGGGGCCCGAAATCCGGATGGTGGTCAATGCCTCCAATCGGCGGGGGGATCTGGCGCGGCTCCGGGCGCTCTGTCCGGAGCTGCTGATTGAGGAGATCGACGCGGCGTTGCTCGCGCTCCAGGGTCCTGCTTCGGAGCGCGTACTGGCAACGCTTGACCGCGATGCTGCACGACCGGTTTTCATGCAGGCCTGCGAGCTGACACTCGATGACGCCACCTGTTTTGCCACACGCTCGGGCTACACCGGCGAGGACGGCTACGAAATTTCGGTGCCGCTTGATGCGGCGCTCCGCGTCGCGCGGCGTCTGCTCGCCGACCCGGCGGTGCAGCCGGTGGGGCTGGGTGCTCGCGACACGCTGCGCCTGGAGGCCGGGCTCCCCCTCCACGGCAACGATATCTCGCCTTCGATCAGTCCGATCGAGGCCGGGCTTACGTTTGCGATCGCGCGGTCGCGACGCGCAGGTGGCGCGAAGGCGGGCGGCTTTCCCGGCGCGTCGCGCGTGCTCGCAGAGCTCGCTCATGGGGCGTCGCGGCAGCTGATCGGCCTGACCTCGGGTGAGGGGATTCCGGTTCGCGCGCATGCGGCCGTGGTGGATAGCGCTGATCGCGTGGTGGGTGAGGTCACGAGCGGCACGATCTCGCCCACGCTTGGCAAGGCGGTCATGCTCGCGCTCGTTGAGACCGAGGCCTTGGCCGCAGGCCAGGTGCTTCGTGCGGTGGTACGCGATAAACGCCCCGTGCTCGAGCGGGTGTCGCTGCCGTTTGTTCCGAAGCGATATCGACGCTAGCGCACCGAGCGCGACAACAGATCGCCGGTTGCCGGCACGTAACCGCTTGCCTCGACCCTCTGGCTGAGCCCGAGGGTCGAGATCACTGTTCCGAGGACACCTTATTCCCGGTCCAATCCGACCTCCACACCCTGACTTGCAAATTGATATCAAAAGGCTCAAAATGATGTCATTGATTTCGCCTTATCCAGCCATGGCCAATCTCACCGTTCGAAACCTACCCGACGAAGTGCATCGTGCCTTGAGGCTTCGTGCCGCACAAAACGGGCGGAGCACAGAAGCCGAAATTCGCTTCATTCTCGAAAACAGCGTGTGCCCGCCTCAACGCCTGCTCCTGGGCAGCGCGCTCGCGCAACTCGGTCGAGATGCGGGGCTCACCAACCGAGACGTCGAGGCATTGGAGGGGCTGCGCGATCGCACCCCCGCGGAACCGTTGAGGCTCGCATGATCATTCTCGACACCAACGTGATTTCCGAGGCGATCAAGCCGCAGCCTTCGCAGGCGGTGCAGGCATGGTTTGATGCGCAGGACGCAAGCACCCTCTTTCTCACCAGCGTCACGCTCGCCGAGCTCTGGTACGGCATCGGTGCTCTCCCCGCAGGACGGCGGCGCCAGTCGCTCGCCAAGGCAGTCGACGGGCTGATCGCACTTTTTCTCGGGCGCATTCTTGCGTTTGATACCGACTCAGCACGTCACCACGCGGCGAGCGCGCTGCGCGCTCGCGCAGCAGGTCAGGGCCTGCCCGCCCCAGACGCCTACATCGCAGCCATTGCCGCTGCCAGCCGCTACGCCGTTGCCACCCGAGACGCAGCGCCTTTTCGAGCAGCCGGCGTTGCAGTCATCGACCCCTGGCAATTTCGACCGCGCTGAGCGCGCTTGCCTCGGGCAGCAACCCGCCAGACCGAAGCCTCGCGCTCACCGCCCGCGCGACGAGTCTTCGTCACCGATCAGCAGCGTCTCAAACCCTGAAAATCTTCCCTGGATTCATGATGTCGTCCGGATCGAGCGCCCGCTTGATTCGCCGCATCAGATCGAGCGCGTCATCGCCCGCCTCTTCTTCCAGGAAGCCGATCTTGTGGAGCCCCACGCCGTGTTCTCCGGTGCAGGTGCCATCCATGGCGAGCGCAAGACGCACGATCTCATCGTTCAGTCGCTCGGCCTCGGCCACCTCGGTGGCATCGTCGGCGTCAATCAGCGCCACCGCATGGAAGTTTCCGTCACCCACATGGCCCAGCAGCATGGTGGGGAAGCTTGCGGTATCAAGAATGCGCCGCGCGCCGCTGATCGAATCGGCCAGCCTCGAAATCGGTACACAAGTGTCGGTCGAGATCGCACGACACCCGGGCCGAACCTGCAGGCACGAGAAATACGCCTTGTGGCGCGCGTCCCACAGGCGGTTACGATCTTCGGGGCGCGTAGCCCATTCAAAGTCCTGCCCACCATGCTCGGCCGCAAGCGCCTGCACAGTCTCGGCCTGCTCGCGAACCCCCGCCTCAGAGCCGTGGAACTCGAAGAACAGCGTGTGTTGCTCACGCAGACCGAGCTTGCTCGCCGCATTAACCGCGCGAATCGTGTTCTCGCAAAGGTACTCACTTCGTGCGATGGGTACCCCCAGCTGGATGGTCTGAATCACCGTCTGGACCGCCGCCTCGAGGCTAGGGAAATTGACGACCGCCGCCGACATCGCCTCCGGCACCGGATAGAGCTTCACCGTGACCTCCGTGATCACGCCCAGCGTGCCCTCCGATCCCACAAAGAGGCGCGTGAGGTCATAGCCCGCGGAGGATTTTTTCGCGCGGCTGCCGGTCCGTATCACTTTGCCGTCAGCGCTCACCACGGTGAGCCCCAGCACGTTTTCTCGCATCGTGCCGTAGCGAACCGCATTGGTGCCAGAGGCCCGCGTGGCCGACATGCCGCCCAGCGACGCATCCGCCCCGGGATCGATCGGAAAAAACAGGCCCTCGCTTCGGATCGCCTCATTCAACTGCTTACGGGTAACACCCGCCTGAACTGTTGCGGTGAGGTCCTCGGCATTGATCGAGACCACGGCATTCATGCGCGAGACGTCAACGCTGACCCCGCCCTGTACCGCGAGGAGGTGCCCCTCGAGGGAGGATCCCGCGCCGTAGGGGATGACCGGCACCTTGTGCGCTCGACAAAGCGCGACCGCTGCCACCACGTCATCGGTGGACTCTGCGTAGACCACCGCATCGGGTGGGGTCACCGGAAACGGCGACTCGTCACGCCCGTGGTGGTCGCAGACCGCGCGAGCGGTGCTGAAGCGATCGCCAAACCGCGCGCGCAGCGCGGCTGCAAGCGAGTCGGGCAGGGGGCGGCGCAATGCCTGCGCAACCGCGTAAGGGTGATTCATCAGCGTGCTCCCGAGAGTGTCGTGGCATTGTAGGGCGCACACCCGGTTCGTGCAGCAATCCCGCCCAAGAAGCGGCAGCGGAAGGCCAGATCGCAGCCTTCCGCAGGCGGCAGGCCCCAAGCCCAAGCGAGGGCGTAATCTCGAGCCCGTAGGCCCGCCCCGCGCAGCCGCCGCGCCCCCGCCGCCCACCCGTTTCCGAAGCAAGGAACACCGAGTCGGGAGGCGTCACCGAAGCGCGCGGCCGGGTGCCGCCCCCGCGCAATCCCGACTGCCCTCGCCCTGACCCGCACTTTGCCGGATAATGATTGTTTGCCTATTGCCCGGGATGCCTGTTTCCCCGCCTCCAACCCTCAGATAAATGGGCCCGCCTCATGAATTCACTACTCAGTCGCCTCGCCGCCGTCGCTCTGGCCGCCAGCACGCTCACCGCACTGCCCGCCGCAGCACAGGACACCAAGATCAAGTTCCAGCTTGACTGGCGATTCGAGGGCCCATCAGCCTTCTTCCTCGCCGGCCGCGCCAAGGGCTATTTCCAGCAGGAAAAGCTGGACGTCACCGTCGATGCCGGCAACGGCTCAGGCAATGCCGTGAACCGTGTCGCCTCGGGCACCTACGAAATGGGCTTTGCCGATCTCGCCGCGCTCATGGAATTCGTGGGGATCAACCCTACCGCGCCCAGCAAACCCGTAGCCATCATGATGGTCTACAACAACACGCCGGCGGCCGTGCTCGCGCTCAAGAAGTCCGGCATCAAGTCGCCGGCCGACCTGAACGGCAAGAAGCTCGGCGCACCGGTGTTCGACGCCGGACGCAAGGCGTTTCCGATCTTCGCCAAGGCCAACAACCTGAACCTGCCGTCCATCCAGTGGACCGCCATGGATCCGCCGCTTCGCGAAACCATGCTCGCCCGCGGCGATGTCGATGCCATCACCGGCTTCACCTTCACCTCGCTCCTCAACCTGAACGCACGCGGCGTGAAGGACGCAGACGTGGTCGTGCTGCCCTACCCCGAGTTCGGCGTGAAGCTCTACGGTAATGCCATCATCGCCTCCGAAGAGTTCATGAAGAAGAACCCGGAAGCGGTCAAAGCGTTCCTGCGGGCGTTCACCAAAGCCGCGAAAGACGTGATCGCCGATCCGGATGGCTCGATCGCCTTCGTGAAGCAGCGCGATGCCATCATCGACGAAGCCCTTGAGAAGCGTCGGCTCCGTCTGGCCATCAACACCGCCATCGCCACGCCCGATGCGCGGGCCGAGACCTTCGGCGACGTCAACCTCGCGCGGCTTGCGCTCATGGCCTCACAGGTTGCCGACGCCTTCGCCACTAAAACCCGTATCGACCCCGACAAGATCTGGAACGGCAGCTTCCTGCCCAGCAAGGAGCAGCGCGACATTCTCGGGAAGTAAGCCGATGACCTCGGCCGTTTCCGCGCAGGAAGACCGCAGCGCCGCAATTGCGGCGGCTGCGGCCAGCATCCCGCAGGGCGATCGATTCGTCGACTTTGACGGCGTCTGGCTCGCCTACGACCCCACGCTGCTTGCGCGAGGCGAATTCGCGGTCGAGGACATCTCGCTCAGCACCCGGCCGGGCGAGTTCATCGCCATCGTCGGTCCGTCCGGGTGCGGCAAGTCCACCTTCATGAAACTCGCCACTGGGCTCAAGATGCCCAGTCGCGGCAGCATCCGGATCGGTGGTCAGTCGGTCACCGGCCCCCTCAAGATCGTGGGTATGGCATTTCAGGCGCCCACGCTGCTACCCTGGCGGACCACACTCGACAACGTGCTCCTGCCGCTTGAAATCGTCGAGCCCTATCGCTCGCAGTTCCGTGCCAAGCGCGAGGAGTTCGCCGAGCGGGCACGCAGGCTCCTGCGTACGGTGGGCCTGCAGGGCTACGAAGACAAGTTTCCCTGGCAACTTTCGGGCGGGATGCAGCAGCGCGCGTCCATCTGCCGCGCGCTCATTCACGAGCCCCGCATGCTGCTGCTTGATGAGCCGTTCGGGGCGCTCGATGCCTTCACCCGCGAAGAACTCTGGAACGTGCTGCGCGACCTCTGGACCGAACAGCGCTTCAACGTCATCCTGGTCACGCATGATCTGCGCGAGGCCGTTTATCTCGCCGACACCGTCTATGTCATGAGCAAGCGCCCGGGCCGGCTGGTCGAGCGTCGCGCCATCGATCTGCCACGCCCACGCGACCTCGAAATCACCTACACCCCGCAGTTCACCGACATCGTTCACGAACTGCGCGCGCGCATCGGCGCCATCCGCAAGACCTGAGGCCCCAACAGGACCCTGCCCATGAATTCAAGCGCGATCGAAAAATTCGCTCCGCTCATCCTGCTGATCGCCATCATCGCGCTCTGGCAGGCCGTCTGTTCGCTTTTCAATGTCTCCGAGTTCATCTTCCCCAGCCCGATCCAGATCGTGTACGCGCTCTTCGATCTGTGGGGCGCCATCATGGGGCACGCCTGGCGCACGTTCTGGACCACCATGGTGGGCTTCGGGCTTTCAATTGCCGTGGGTGTGGTGCTGGGTTTCATCATCGGGTCGTCGCGCTTTGCCTACGCAGCCATGTACCCACTCATGACGGCTTTCAATGCGCTCCCGAAGGCGGCATTCGTCCCCATTCTGGTCGTCTGGTTTGGCATCGGGATTGGTCCGGCCATCCTCACCGCCTTCCTGATCTCGTTTTTTCCGATCATGGTCAATATCGCCACAGGCCTTGCCACGCTCGAGCCCGAGCTTGAAGACGTGCTCCGGGTACTGGGCGCCCGTCGGCTCGACGTGCTCATCAAGGTCGGTTTGCCGCGCACCATGCCCTATTTTTTCGCCTCACTCAAGGTGGCCATCACGCTCGCCTTCGTGGGCACCACCGTGTCGGAAATGAGTGCGTCAAACGAGGGCATCGGCTACCTGCTCATCTCCGCGGGGTCGGCCATGAAAATGCCGCTGGCGTTCGCCGGTCTGCTCGTGGTTGCCGTCATGGCCATGGCCATGTACGAGTTCTTCTCCTACATCGAACGACACACCACCGCCTGGGCGCATCGCGGCCAGGGCGCGCACTGAGCGCAGCAGCGGCAGGCCCCGCTTACCCCGCCGCCGTTGCAGCACCGATGAGCCCACGGCTCGAACTTCGGGCAATCACCAAGCGCTGGCCGTCGGTCACCGCCAACGATGCGGTGAGCCTCGAGGTGATGCCGGGCGAAATTCACGCCCTGCTGGGCGAAAACGGTGCCGGCAAATCCACGCTGATGAAAATTCTCTACGGCGTCATCCAGGCCGACGCCGGCGAGATCATCTGGGATGGGCGGCCCGTGCGCATTGCCAGTCCGGCCGAGGCACGCCGGCTGGGCATCGGCATGGTGTTTCAGCATTTTTCGCTGTTCGAGACCCTCACGGTGGTCGAGAACATCGCGCTCGGGCTGGGCGACGGGTCGGCGCTCGACGAATTGTCGCAACGCATCACCGTCATTTCCGAGCGTTATGGCCTGCCGATCGACCCTCGTCGAACCGTGCACGCGTTATCGGTTGGCGAGCGCCAGCGGGTGGAGATCGTGCGCTGTCTGCTCCAGGAGCCGGAGCTTCTGATCATGGACGAGCCCACCTCGGTGCTGTCGCCCCAAGCGATCGAGAGCCTGTTCGGCATGCTTCGCACCATCGCGGCCGAAGGCTGCAGCGTGCTCTACATCAGCCACAAGCTCGACGAGATCCGGACGCTCTGTCACCGCGCCACGGTGCTGCGCGGCGGTAAGGTGAGCGCACGCTGCACCCCAGCCGAAGAAACCCACGAATCGCTCGCCCGAATGATGATCGGCGGCGACCTGCCCGAAGTCACCCGGCGCGTAGCGCCCGAGGCCAGTCCGGTGCGGCTCGAGTTGTCCGACCTCACCATGCCACCGGACGACCCCTTTGGTACTGCGCTCACTCGCATCAGCCTGCAGGTGCGTTCGGGCGAGATCGTCGGCATCGCTGGCGTATCGGGAAACGGCCAGAAAGAACTGATCGAATTGCTGTCGGGCGAACGGCTCGCCGAGGAAGCCGACGCCATCCTGATCGAGCAACGGCCGGCTGGGCGCCTGGGGGTGTCGCGTCGCCGCGCGCTCGGCCTCGCCACCATTGTCGAGGAACGCCTTGGCCGGGGCGCGGTGCCCGCTTTGAGCCTGGCCGACAACGCGCTGCTCACCGCGCGCGGCACCATGCTGCGCGGCGCTTTCATCGATCGTCGCGCGCTCAGTGCCTTTGCGCGCCAGTGCATCGATCGCTTCGCCGTACGGTGCCGCAACGAACACTC
>JAGWXN010000567.1 GCA_018969885.1 Betaproteobacteria bacterium
CCTGCCTGTTCCTGCAAGCGCCTGCTTTCACAAGCCCTCGTTTTCACAAGCCATCGTTTTCACGAGCATTTACCCGCCATCGGCCGCCGGATCGATGCGTCTGTGGGTTGATCCGTGCGGCAGGAAACCAGAGATAATAGCGTTTGCACGTGTCTTCGGCAAATTTGGCCGATTGGTGCACACCCCGCTTAACGAAAGGACGTCTCGCATGTACGAATCCGACATCACCCGCTTCCTGAAAGACCTGCGAACCAAACGTCCGCACCTCGAACAGGCACAACGCGACGGCCGGGCGATCTGGTGGGACAAACCGCAAGACCTGGATACCTCCCGTCGACACCACGACTCGCGAATCGCCCAGCGCCCCTACGTCTACTCGCAAAAACCTTGAGCCAGGACCCGCCCGCCGGGGACGCCGGCACGCCGGAGCAGCTTGAGCTGCGGATCGTTGCGCGCCTCTACGGCGCGCCGCTCGAGTCGCTCCCTCAAGACCTGTTCATTCCGCCCGACGCCCTGGAGGTCTACCTCGAGTCCTTCGAGGGGCCGCTCGACCTCCTGCTCTACCTGATCCGCAAGCAGAACTTCAACATCTTTGACATTCCGATGGCCGAGGTCACCCGGCAATACCTCGCCTACATCGAGCAAATCCGCGAGCGCGATCTCGAACTCGCCTCCGATTACCTGCTGATGGCCGCACTCCTCATCGACATCAAGTCGCGGATGTTGCTGCCCGTCAAACGTGCCGACGGCGAAGAAGAAGCGGCTGATCCGCGCGCCGAACTCGCCCGCCGGCTGATCGAATACGAGAACATGAAGCTCGCTGCTCACCGCCTGGAAACGCTGCCCCAGATTGGCCGCGATTTCCTGCCGGCAGCGGCCATCGCCCAGACCGGCGGCGTGGTGCAGCTTCCCGAGGTGAGCCTGGATGACCTACGCCATGCCTGGGCTGACATCCTCCGCCGTGCAAGCCTGATCCAGCACCACCGCATCAGCCGCGAGGAACTCTCCGTCCGCGACTTCATGACCCGAATCCTGCGCAGCCTTCACAACCGCCGGTTCGCCGAATTCGAAGACCTGTTTGAAATCGAGCAGGGGACCCAGACGGTGGTGGTCACTTTTATTGCGCTCCTCGAACTCGCCCGCGAATCGCTGGTGGAAATTACCCAGGCCGAAGCCTTCGCCCCGATTTACGTCCGGCTTGCTTACCAGCCGAGCTGAGTGCCCTGGCCCACGCCTGATGCCACTCGCAATCACCGAATCGGCCGACCTGTCCGCGCTCAACGCTTTTGGGATCGCTGCGCGCGCACGCCAACTGATCACGCTGACTGACGAGGCCGATGCGCCCGAGGCAATTGATCAGCTTCGATCAGCCCCGCGATCGCTCTTGCTTGGCGCGGGTAGCAATCTGCTTTTCACCGGCGATGTTGACGGCACAGTGCTTAAGGTGTCACTCACCGGTCGCAAGGTGGCTGACGCCGCGATCGCGGGCGTGGGGCTCGATGACGCCACCGTCCTGGTCGAGGCTGCGGCGGGCGAACCCTGGCACGACTTCGTTCTTTGGACGCTCGCTCAGGGGCTCAGCGGCCTGGAAAATCTCGCCCTCATTCCCGGTAGCGTGGGCGCCGCGCCGGTACAGAACATTGGCGCTTATGGCGTTGAACTGCGCGAACATCTGC
>JAGWXN010000568.1 GCA_018969885.1 Betaproteobacteria bacterium
TGCGCGGCGCTCCCGTGATGCGGGCTTCGATGGCGTTGAGCTGCACTATGCCCACGCCTACACCATGGCGTCGTTTCTCTCTACCACCAATCAGCGAACTGATGGCTACGGCGGCAGCCGCGAGGCACGCGTTCGTCTGCCGCTCGAGGTTTATCACGCGGTTCGAAGCGAAGTCGGTAGCGGCTATGCGGTCGGCTGCCGCTTTCTGGCCGAGGAATGTATCGACGGCGGCACGCAAGTCGATGACAGCCTCTGGTATGGCGTGCAGTTCGCGCTCGCGGGCATGGACTTCCTCTCCACCAGCCGCGGCGGCAAGTTTGACGATGCCAAGCAGCCTTCGGTCGGGCAGGCCGCCTATCCCTACACCGGACGCAGCGGCTATGAATGCATGCCGCAATATCTATCCGACGCGCAAGGACCCTTTGGCCGCAACCGTGCAGCGACCGCCCGGATTCGCCAGGCGATTCATGCAGCGGGATGCGCGACGCCTGTCGTCTGTACCGGCGGCGTTCACAATTTCGATTTTGCCGAAGCCATGCTCACCGCGGGCGACTGCGATGTGGTGGGCACTGCGCGGCAGAGCCTCGCCGACCCCGATTGGGCCCTCAAGACCCTGCTCGGACGGGCCGATGCGGTGCGCCTGTGCGAATACACCAACTACTGCGAGGGTCTCGACCAGAAGCACAAGCAGGTCACCTGCCAGCTGTGGGACCGCGAGGATCTTGACGAACCTGGCGTCCGCCTGTCACACGACGGCAAACGCAGGCTCGTTGCGCCCGCCTGGAAAGACGCGCCCGCCGGGCTCGAACAGTAAGCCGGCCCCCAGGCACAACCCTCAACGCATCCATGCCATCACCCCGCATGCTACCGAGCGGCCACCAGGACAGCTTCGCACGCGACCGGCTGCCGCCACCCGATACCTGGCCACAACTATTGTCTCCCCCTGCAGGCATCACGTACCCCGAGCGTCTGAATGCAGCGGCCGAACTGATCGATACCCAACTGCGTGCAGGCCGCGGCAACGCCATTGCGCTCCGCGGCGCGGGCCTCATCTGGACCTACGCCGAGCTCGCCGACCACGTGGATCGGATCGCTCACGTCCTCCGCTCCGATTTCCGCCTCCCCACCGGCGCCCGCGTGCTACTGCGCGGCGCCAACCACCCGATGCTCGCCGCCTGCTGGCTGGCTGTGCTTAAAGCCGGCTGCATCGCGGTGACCACCATGCCGCTATTGCGCGCCCGAGAGCTTGCGGTCATTGCCGAGCGCGCACAGGTCAGCGCCGCGCTATGCGAAGCGGGGCTTCTGGAGGCGTGGAACGAGGTACGCATTGCCCGACCCTCGTGCGGACCGGTGCTTGGCTACGGCGGGGCGGCCGCTGAGCCTCACCGGCTCGAAGACGCGATGGCTACCCACGGCACACCTTTTTCGGCTGCCGACACTGCGCAGGATGATGTCGCCCTCATCGCCTTTACATCGGGTACCACCGGTCAGCCAAAAGGCACCCTGCATTTTCATCGCGACTGTCTGTTGATTGCTGACGTGCTGTCGCGGCATCTGCTTGCGCCCGGACCTGATGACGTATTCATTGGCACCCCACCTCTTGCCTTTACGTTCGGGCTGGGCGGACTGCTGATCTTTCCGCTTCGCGCAGGCGCTTCGGCCGTGCTCGAGCCGC
>JAGWXN010000569.1 GCA_018969885.1 Betaproteobacteria bacterium
CGCCGTTCTTGAGGCCGCCGATGCGAAAGCACTCCGCGAAGTCCTCGCCTCCCACCCGGTCGATCTCATCCTGCTCGACCAGCGTCTGCCCGACGCCGACGGGCTTGTTCTCGCACGCGAACTCCGGGCAGCTAGCGATGTCGGCATCATCATCATCACTGGCTTCGGCCAGCCGGTCGACCGGATCCTGGGGCTGGAACTCGGCGCGGATGACTATGTCGCTAAACCGGTCGATTTACGCGAACTCCTTGCCCGAATCCGCTCAGTGCTTCGGCGCCGCTCCCCAAGGCTGGCAGACACGCCAGACGCCCTCAGCTTCGAAGGCTGGAATATCGACCCCTCGGCACGGCGCCTCACCGCGCCAACGGGCGACGTGGTGGATCTCACGAGCGGCGAATTCGATCTACTGATGGTCTTCGCACGACAGCCCAACCGCGTCCTGAGTCGCGATGAAATCATGAACGCGCTTCATCACCGCGAGGCTGGCCCCTACGACCGCGCGATCGACGTTCAGGTCGGTCGGCTTCGCCGAAAGATCGAACCTGATCCCGCCCGACCGGCGCTCATCAAATCGGTTCGCGGCGCGGGCTATCTGTTCGCGCCGAAAGTGCGCCACCGATGAAACCGTCATCCGGCTCGAAGCGGCAATCGGCTGCCCAAGTACCCGAGGCCAGCCTGCCCCGGCTCTTCGTACAAATTTTTGCTACTGCAGCCGATGCCATGCTGGTCGTCGATGCGGCCGGGCGGATTGTGCTTGCCAACCCGCAGAGCGCGCAGATGTTCGGCTATCCGGTTAAGCAGCTAAACGGAATGACTGTTGACCAACTGGTGCCCGCGCGGCTTCGTCCCGCACACCGCCAGCACCGGCGCTCCTACGCTGGACACGCAGTGCCCCGGCCAATGGGGTTCAACACCACGCTATGCGCGCTCCACGCAGATGGAAGCGAAATTCCGGTTGAAATCAGTCTGAGCCCGCTCGAAGTCGACGGACTCGCGTTCACCTGCGCGAACATCCGAAACGTGAGCGAACTGCGCCGTGCACAGCAGGCTGTCGAGCGGGCCAATCGCGCCGAAGCGGTGGCAGAGTTCGGCCGGCTCGCCCTGGGCACCCAGCCGGCATCCGACAAGGTTCGGTTCGCATGCCAGCTGATTCGCGAACACCTGAATTGTGACGCGGTGCTGATCGCACGCTGCGGCCCAACGCCCGCGCAGCTCGCGCTCGACCCCGTTTGCGCCGAAGACAGCGATCGGCTGATGCCCCTCCTGCCCTTGATCGGCGAGCAGATGGCAGCGTTGTCGCTCGAGCACGCCGAGCCCGTGCTGCTGATTGAAGATCCCAGCCAGATCTCACCCCCCTTCTCCTCAGCGCTGCGGCGTGCCGGGCTTCGCAGCGCAATGATCTGCACTATTCCCGACACCAACGATCGGTCCGGCCTGATCGGTGCATTCGGCCAGGCAGGCGACACCTTCACAAATGAGGATCGCAGCTTTCTCCGGGCACTTGCCAACACGCTGGGGGCGCTGCGGCAAAGACAGAGCGCGGAGGAACAGCTGTTTCAGTCGCAGCGTCTGGAGGCGCTTGGCCAACTGACGGGCGGCGTTGCACACGATTTCAATAATCTGCTCACCGTCGTGTCCGGGAACCTGCAGATCCTGGATGAAAAGTTCCCCG
>JAGWXN010000570.1 GCA_018969885.1 Betaproteobacteria bacterium
GATACACCCTCCCGTTCACTGGGGTGCCCGTCGCCGCAGGCGCGGCTCGGGTTGGGCCACACTGGCCTGATAGGCCGCGCTGAAATCATTGAATGCGCGCAGCGCGTCCTCCGGGTCCTGACCGTCTTTAAGTGAGAAGGCGTTGAACCCGACCCTGGATAGATAAAAGACTTGATCGCGCTGGATATCGCCGACCGCGCGGAGTTCACCTTTCCAGCCAAGCCGGTCGCAGAGAAGTCTCGCAATCGAGTACCCACGACCATCTGTGAAGGAGGGAAAATTCACTGCGATGAGCGTCAGCCGACCGAGCAGCTGCGAGAGTTCAAGCGGGTCCTCGTCTGGCTGCAGCAAGACGCCGAGATCGCCGGGTCGAGCCGAAAGAGCGTCATGCTCCGAGCGAAGGCGTGCGAGGGGCACAACGATCGCGGCATGGGGCAGCGGGGACTCGCTGGCGTCAAGCCACTGCCAGCGGTCGATCGTGAGTTGCCGATGTACGATCAGCGCGCCCATAGGCGTAATCCTTGAAAGGGTCGATTCCAATGCGATGGACGGTATCGACAAAGCGCTCGGCATCGCTGTCGCGGCGTTCCAGGTAGCACTCGATCAGTCGCCTCACGACGCCGGGCACTTCATGGTCGGCAAATGAGGGGCCGATGATCCGCCCGATGGCTGCGGCACGACCGACTCCGTTGCCACCCTGGTGACCGCCAATAGTCACCTGGTAGAACTCCGCGCCGTTCTTGTCGACACCCAGGATGCCGATATGCCCGACGTGATGGTGGCCACAGGAATTGATGCAGCCTGAAATATTGAGATCGAGTTCGCCTACGTCGTGGACGAAATCGAGATCATCGAAGGCCGCCTGGATGGATTGCGCGATGGGTAGCGATTTGGCGTTCGCAAGCGAGCAGAAGTCGCCGCCGGGGCAGGCAATGATATTGGTCAGCAGTCCGATATTGGCCGTGGCGAGCCCGAGCTCGCGCAAGGCCAGCCAGAGTTCATGCAGGTGCCTTTGCTCGACGTCTGAAAACAGCAGGTTCTGCTCATGGGTCACCCGGAGTTCGCCGAAGCTGTAGCGCTCGGCTAGGTCGGCGATGGCTCGCATCTGCGCGGCTGTGGCGTCGCCAGGGGGGATGTCCCGAGTCTTGAGGGAAAGCGAAACAGCGGCGTAGCCCGGAATCCGGTGAGGATGCACGTTTCGCTTGCGCCAGGCGGTGAAGGCGGGCTCGCTGATCGCGAGTCCACCCTCCGCATGTTCGCTCCCAACGGATTGATACGCGGGTTGAGTAAAGCGCGCCGACACCCGATCGACTTCTTCCTGGGTCAGCGTTGCGGCGCCGCCCCGCAACTGAAGCCATTCGGCCTCCACCTCGGCAGTAAAGCCCGCTGGTGTCCGCTCGCGAACGAGAATTTTTATCCGCGCCTTGTACTTGTTATCGCGCCGACCGTAGCGGTTGTAAACGCGCAGAATCGCCTCGGTGTAGTTGAGAAACTCCGACCAGGGTAGAAATTCGCGGATCACATGACCGATGATCGGGGTGCGGCCCATGCCGCCACCTACGATCACTCGAAAGCCCGTCTCGCCCCCGTCACCGCGAACGGCAAGGAACCCGATGTCATGCAGAAAAACGGCGGCCCGATCTTCTGGCGATCCGCTGATCGCAATCTTG
>JAGWXN010000571.1 GCA_018969885.1 Betaproteobacteria bacterium
ATCAGGCCCGCGGCGCAGCGGATCAGCAGCCATGACAAAGGTTCGAGCCGATCGTAAAGGGGCTTGAGAACCGGGAATAAGAGCTTGGGCTCCGAAGGCTCGGCGCTTGCGCCATCTGGCACCGCACCGTCACGCACAGCGGAATGGGGGCTGGTCTCATTCATGGCGGACTCCTGTTTTATCACTGCGCTGTGGCATAGCGCCCGATCCAGTCAAGCGAACGACGAATCGACGACTGCGGGTCATGTCCGGTCGCAAGAACCGACACGATCAGATGCTCGCACCCTGCGACCTCGATGAACGCGTCGAGCTTGCGTGCACACGCGCTCTCGTCGCCATGAATGACGGTGGCATCGATCATCGCCTGCGACCAGCGTGCCTCGCGCGCCTCAGGCAAGCCTGCGGCCGCAAACATTTCCTGGTAGTTCGGAAGCCGGGGATAGTAGGTCAGGCTGCGCTCGACCGCGGCATGCAACGCCGCCTCATCCTGCGTGAGCGCGAGAAACACCTGCCCGATCATGGGCGGGCGCGCACGGCCGGCGCGCTCGGCGCCGCGCACCATGGCGGGCGTAGCGACATCGCGGATGTAGCGGGCCGGGCACAACCAGGTAATCGCGCCGTCGGTCATTTCCCCGGCGAGTTCGAACGACCCTGCGCGTAGTGCCGACACCATGAGCGGTACATCGGCGCCGTTGGCAAGCGTGGCTTCCAGCGTGTATCGCTTGCCGGCAAACTTCACGGTCTCGCCGGCAAGAAGCCCCTTCACGATGGCAACGAATTCGCGCAGATGCTCGAGCGGACGCTCATAGGGAATTCCATAGCGGGTCTGGATGGTGGGAGCGTGGCTGGGTCCGAGGCCAAGCCGGAAACGCCCCGGCGCGAGCGAGGCGATATCGACAGATTGCTGCGCGACCACCACCGGGTTACGGGGAAAGGTGGGCACCACCGCAGTCCCCATGCGGATGCGGCTCGTGGCGGGCGCGGCGGCCGCGAATACGGTCAGCGCATCGGGTCCGGCCCCGGTGGTGAGCCAGAAGGCAGGAACCCCTGCAGACTCCGCATGCAGAATTGCATCGAACAGATTTTTTGCATTGCCAACATGGACGCTGGTGCCAATTTCCACTTTCATGGGATCTCCTGGGGCCTGCGACGGTCGGTGCGCCGTCGGAAAGGCCGTTAATCTACCCGCTCCATGCCGCGCGTACGAATCACCGCGGCTGCCGATGGCCCCTTGAGCATCGAAACGAGGGCAGCGCCTGCCACAGCCTGGGCGGACGCGCGAGCAAGCGCCGCGGCGTACACGGTGTAGTTCTGAATGCTGTCCGGCAGCGGCCCCACCAGCTCCGCGCCCGCAACCGGCAGAATTTCGCTGATCTGATGGATGGCCAGATCGGCCTCACCCGTGACCAGCCGCTCGGCGACCAGACCGCCTGGCACCAGAACGGCACGCGGCCTGAGGGCGTCGGCGATCCCCATCCGCTGAAACAGTCCATCGAGATAAATGCCGCTCGATCCCCCCGCTTTGGGATCGATGAACGCAGGGGCACGCGCGCTCAGGACGGCCTCGCGAAATTGCTCCACGGTCCGAATGTCGGGCCGGGGGCTGCCCCGCTTCACCGCCACACCAATGGCTACGCGGGCCACGGGCCGGATGGACGACGCATCAATA
>JAGWXN010000102.1 GCA_018969885.1 Betaproteobacteria bacterium
GGCAGTCTGCGCCTCGATCAGGAAGCCGCAGTTGTCGGACTGCTCCCCCACGATGCTGGCGTGCTGTGCGCGCCAACTGCCTTCGGCAAGACGGTCACCGCCGCCGCGATGATTGCCCGACGGGGCGTTAATACCCTGGTGCTGGTGCATCGCACGGAGTTGCTCAAGCAATGGCAGGAGCGCCTGCAAGCCTTTCTAGGGGTCGCCAAGGGCGTTGTCGGCACCATCGGCGGCGGCAAGGCCAAACCCACTGGCAAGATCGATATCGCCGTGATGCAGTCCCTGTCCCGCCAGGGCGAGGTGAATCCGCTGGTCGAGGACTATGGGCAGGTGATCGTCGACGAGTGTCACCACGTCGGCGCAGTCTCCTTCGACGCGATCCTCAAGCGGACCAAGGCGAAATACGTACTGGGCCTCACGGCCACACCGATCCGCCGCGACGGGCAGCAGCCGATCATCTTCATGCAGTGCGGGCCGATTCGTCACTCGGCGGCCACGCCGGCCGGGGCGCCGCACGATCTGGAGGTGGTGCCGCACTCCCGCCATGCCCGGATCGACATGTCGCAGGAAGCGGGCATCCAGGACGTTTTCCGACATCTCGCCAATGATGCCGCCCGAACGACTGCAATCGCTGCCGCGGTGCGTGATGCCGTTGCGGAGGGACGCAAGGTGCTGGTCCTGACGGAACGGACGGAGCACCTCGAGGCCATCAGGGCGGAACTGGCTAGCCTCACGCCGCCGCCCTTTGTCTTGCACGGCCGCATGTCTCGAAAGCAGCGAGCGCAGCTCGTGTCAGATCTGGATGCCCTGGCGCCCGATGCGCCGCGTGTTCTCCTTTCAACCGGCAAGCTGGTTGGCGAAGGGTTCGACCATCCACCGCTCGACACCCTGGTGCTCGCGATGCCGGTGTCCTGGAGGGGGACGTTGCAGCAGTACGCCGGGCGCCTGCATCGCGAGCACGCCGGGAAGACCGACGTCCGGATCATCGATTTCGTGGACACCGGCCATCCGGCGCTGCTACGGATGTGGGACAAGCGCCAGCGCGGCTACCGGGCGATGGGATACAGGATCGGGGCCGGCGGATCTCCGGGATGACGACGAATTCTCCCGTGGCCGCTGGGGGTTTCGCGTTGACCCGCAGCAGCCCGCGCCTGTGCTCATCAGCTCGGGAAGCCAATCGGCACATGGTCAACCGTCCGCCACCATCACCAAGGGCTCGGATAGTCTCCGAGCCCTTTTCTTGTGCGCCCAGTATGGGCGCACACCTGCGGGTGCGAGTCCCGCTGCGTCTGGTGCGGCCCCTGCCGCCACGAAACGACGATTACCGATTTCAGCGGCGCCATCAAGGGTGGCGACTTGCTGTTGGCGGGTAAGTGCACCGAATGCCTTGGCGACGTGGCACGGGTGATCGAGGGGTCGTAGCACGGTCAGGCGTCGAACGCGATTCACGGGGTGGCAAACCTTCCCATCTTGCTCTATCATGAAACGTCAAGATGAATCATGATGGAGATGAGCATGGCGACTGCTGTCCGCGAAAAGTTTTCCTCCCAGGCCGCGCCTGATGTGCTGGCGGCGCTGCGCCAGATCGCAGAAAGCCAAGGGCGCCAGTTCCAGGCGGTGCTCGATGAAGCCCTGCGAGACTACATCGACAGGCAGCAGAAGGAGCGTCCCCGCCGCCACGTGATGGCCTCGTTCGCGTCCAGTGTTGATGAGTTCGACAGCCTCTACCGTGAACTGGCCAAGTAAACCGTGGCTCATGATTACCTGACCGTGGCCGACGTGCTGGGTATGCACACGGTACTGATGCAGCGTTACGGCGGCGCGCCGGGCGTGCGTGATCCAGGGGCGCTGGAGGCTGCGCTGTTCCGCCCGCAGACCGGCTATTACGAAGACATCGTGGCCGAGGCTGCTGCCCTGCTGGAAAGCCTCGCAATCAACCACCCGTTTGTGGACGGGAACAAGCGCATTGCCTTTGCGGCGGCCGACGTGTTCCTGCGCATCAATGGCTGGCGCTTGCAGCGTGCGCCGATGCAGATCTATGCTGAGATGATGCAGTTGTTCGAGTCGGGCACCTTTGATATCGCCCACATCGATCCCTGGATACGGTCTTTCGCCATCGCCCCAGAGTGATGCTACGAACGAGAAAGCACCCAACCAGCAGACTCAGTCTGCGATGACAGAAGCCCGGGCGATGGCGGGGAAAGTGAACATGGCACTGACCGGCAACGGGTTCCGCTGGAACCACGCAGACTCATGTACCGGGGCTGCTGCCCGGCCAGGATGGACTGGAAGACGTCAGGCTCCAGACAGAAGGCCAAATCCGCGTTTCAAACCCTGTAACCGAGTTGCGGGCTATGGCGCCTTTGGAAATCACCCAGCAACAAACGCCAGGGGGGCAAACACCCCATTGGGTTAGAGTTCGGTCCGTCCTCAAAACCGAGCACGGTCAAGTTCCTGAACCCTTCCCGTCTTCTTTCCTTTTTTCATCCTTTCCCTCGACACCTCCCTTTGGCTGATCAAGACCCGACCCTCACCGCTCCTCGCTCTGTCGAACACGAGCTATGTCATGTGCGTACGCTCATGCAACTCGAGCAAAAGGAAGACCAGGCGCAGTTCAAACTCAAAAATGCCAGTGCCGGCATCAAGGAGCGCCGACGGCGTGGCCTGACTTGGTACCCCGTCACCATCACCCAGGAAAACATTGGCTTTGGCGGCAAGGTGGTGCTGGAGCTGGAGCGCCCTGCGCATCAGCAAGACCTGCATTTGTTTCAGGCAGGAGCGACTGCTGCATTGTTCAGCAGTGCACCCGGCTACTCAGGGCCTGACCGGCCCGTGGTCAGCGGGGTGGTGACCAGCGTGCGGCGCAACACGCTGCTGATGGCCACCACAAAAGAAGCGCTGCCCGACTGGGTGCTGGACGGTAGTACGCTGGGCATTGACCTGACGTTTGACGAGGTGAGCTACCGCGAGATGAACCAAGCCTTGAGCGCGGTCATCGGGGCACACGACAACCGCTTGGCTGAACTACGCGACGTGCTGCTGGGTGCTAGGGTGGCGAGGTTTCGCGAACCCCGAGCCCACGACCTGTTTTATCCCAGTGCACTCAATGACTCGCAATTGGTGGCGGTGCGCCATGTGATATCGGCCCGAGACGTGGCCATCATTCACGGCCCGCCCGGCACGGGCAAAACCACCACGCTGGTGCAGGCCATTTTGGAGACCATCCGGCGTGAGCGGCGCGTGCTGGTGTGCGCCCCCTCCAACACCGCCGTGGACCTGCTGACAGAAAAGCTGGCTGAGCGCGGTATCAACGTGATCCGCTTGGGCAACCCCAGCCGCGTGTCGGACCTGCTACTCCAGCACACCCTTGATGCCAGGGTGATGGCCCACGCCAGCTACGCCAAGATGCAAGCGATGCGCCAAACCGCTGAACAGCATCGAGAAGCAGCCAGCGAGCATGTGCACAACTTGGATTTTGAGGAACGACAGCATCGCCACTGGCTGAGGGAAGAAGCGCGCAGGCTGCGCCAAGCAGCCGATGATTTGGAGCGCTTCATGACCGAAGAGGTGCTCGAATCGGTGCAGGTCATCACCTGCACGCTGGTGGGCGCCAGCCACCGCCACATTCGCCATCTGAGCTTTGAGACCGTCTTTATCGACGAAGCCGCCCAGGCCCTGGAGCCGAGTTGCTGGATTCCCATTACGAAGGGCCAGCGCCTGGTGTTGGCGGGCGACCACCACCAGTTGCCGCCGACGGTGAAAAGCGAAAAAGCCGCCCGCGAAGGCCTGCGCGAAACTCTGTTTGAAAAGTGCATCCAGCGGCAGCCGAAAACGGCCTGCATGCTGACTGTGCAATACCGCATGCACGCGGACATCATGGGGTTCAGCTCAGAGAAGTTCTACGGCGGCCAATTGGTGCCACACCCCAGCGTGCGCCATGCCGACCTGGCCGCTTACGACCCGCGTTTTGCACCCGATCTGCCTGTGGAGTTCATTGACACTGCAGGCTGCGGCTTTTTGGAGCTTGCCATTCCTGAAAGCCGTTCAACGGCCAACCCCGAAGAGGCCCACTTGCTGCTGGAGCGACTGGAGCAGCTGCTTGCGCCCTGCGCCCCCCCCGAACAAGATCAGCCCCCGCTCAGCATCGGCGTGATTGCACCGTATCGTGCCCAAATCAACTATTTGAAAGACGCCATCGAAGACAGCGCTGTGCTGCATGATTTGCTGCTGCAACGCAGGCTCAGCGTGGGCACCGTCGATTCGTTTCAGGGCCAGGAGCGCGACATCATCGCCATCACATTGACACGCAGTAACCCCCAAGGCGAGATCGGCTTTTTGTCCGACATCCGCCGCATGAACGTGGGTATGACCCGTGCACGGCGCAAGTTGTTGCTGGTCGGCGATTCATCCACACTTTGTAGCCACCCGTTTTTTGTGGAATTGCTGGCCTATGTCAAGCGCATAGGAGGCTGTTTTAAGGTCGTTAAAAGTTGAACTACAAAATTTTATTTGTCTGTACCGGTGATATGGTCGAACGCCAATAGCAGAAGCTCGCCTTTGCCTCAGCGCCTCGGAAGTCAGCCTATATTTTTATGCCGCAAGTTAATTCAGATCTACTTCCCGACCAGTTGGTTACTCGTTTGTGGCAGGAGCTGACGCGTGCACCGCATGATCGGCATCATGAGTGGCGTACGCCGGTTTTGGCGACACAGGGTAGTGACCAAACTGGGCCTCAGGCGCGGACAGTGGTGCTAAGGCATGCCGATGCGTCATTTTGGGCATTGCGTGTCTATACCGATGCACGTTCACCCAAATGTTCAGAGCTTATGGCGCAGCCGTTGGCCCAATTGATCTTTTGGAGCAAGCGCCTAAATTGGCAATTGCGCGTGTCTGCGCTGGCCACGGTTGAGTTTGAAGGTGATCAAGTTGATGCTGCCTGGGAGCGCATTAGGCAATCACACGCCTCGGCCGACTATCTGAGTGCATTACCACCCGGACATGTCCGATCGTCCGATAAAGCCTCCGCGGAAAATACCGCTGATTTTCTGGAGGGCCACCATCTGGCGATTTTGAACTTCAAAGTTTCCTCAATGGACTGGTTAGTCTTGAGCAAAGACGGGCATCGCCGGGCTAGGCTCACGCCTGCCGGCGTATTTGAATGGTTGGTGCCATGAGTAAGAGTGGTGACGACATGGCCGGCAACTCCATCTGGGGCTTATGTGAAATCCACCACGCTTGGGGCGGTGGTACGGGCCCTGTTGCTGCTACGCGTTGAAAATTGACCAGGGTGGACATGCTGGGCAAGATTCGGCGCTGTAGGGTTCGCGACGGGTTATCAATCAGCGCGATCGTCCGGCGTACTGGTTTATCGAGGAACACGGTCAAGCGTTGGCTGAAAGCCGGGGAAGGGATCTCGCGCGATGTCACCCAGACCTTCAGTCAACCTTGATGCCAGCATCCTTGATGACCTTGCCGTACTTTGCGATTTCGCCACTGATAAACGCTTGAAAATCCCCCTGGCCCATGCCAGACGCCTCCGAACCGAGCCTGGCCAGCGTTTCCTTCACCTCGGGCCGTGCCAGCGCTTTTTGCACTTCACCGTGAAGGGCGGTGGTGACCTCTAGCGGGGTTTTCGCGGGGGCCAGCAGGCCAAACCATGCGAGCGTCTCGTAGCCGGTCACACCGGACTCCGCCAGCGTTGGCACCTCGGGCAGGCTGGTCGGCCGCCTGGCGCTGGTGGCAGCCAGAGCTTTGAGCTTGCCCGACTTGACCAAGGGCATGACCGATGGAATGTTGATGATCATCGCCTGCACCTGTCCGCCGGCCACATCGGTGATACCGGGGGCCGCCCCTTTGTAGGGCACGTGGAGCAGGTTGAGTCCAGTCATGGAGCGCAGCAGTTCCACCGACAGGTGAGAGAGGCTGCCATTGCCAGCGGAAGCGATGGTCACGCGGCCGGGTTGGTCGCGCGCGAGCCGGGCAAAGTCGGCATAACTTGCCACGGGCACATCACTGCCGACGACCAATATGTTGGCGGCTGTCGCAATGAGCGCGATGGGGGCGAAGTCGCTTATGGAGTCGTAGGGTAAGCGTGGGTACAGGCTGGGCGTTACGCCATGCGAACTGCCGTTACCCAGAAACAAGGTGTAGCCGTCGGATGCGGACTTGGCTACCACGGCGGCGCCGATGCTGCCTCCCGCCCCAGGCCGGTTTTCAATGACAAACGGCTGGCCCATCGACTCGCCCATGGCCTTGGCCAGCGTGCGCGCCAATACATCAGACCCGTCACCGGCCGTTGAAGGCACTACGATCTTGACCGGCCGTGTTGGATACTGTGCATGGACCAGCCCGCCAAACAACAGCGCAAAGGCTGGGAGAAGAACCTTGAGTACGGAGCGCATGGCGTTGCCCTGAAACGAGTTGATGGAAGAAACTGAGGCCCTCAATACATCACAACCGTGCTGTAGTCGCCCGCTGCGCCAGCCCCCGCCCCGCGTCGCCCCAGATACGCCTCCACGACCTCGGGCCGACTCAGCACCTGGTCGGGCGCACCTTCGGCGAGCGGACGGCCGTGCGCAAGCACCACCAGCCGATCAGCCAGATCGCTCACCATCTGCATATCGTGCTCGACCCAGATCATGGGCACACCCAACTCGGTACGTACCCTGAGAATGAAGCGCGCGAGATTCTCTCGCTCGTCCCGATTGAGCCCTGATGACGGTTCGTCGAGTAGCAAGAGCGCGGGCTCCATTGCCAGTGCCCGCGCAAAACCCACCACCTTCTGAAGACCAAAGGGCAGGCCCGCCACGTCTGCGTGTCGCCAGCGCTCGAGCTCGACAAACTCGATCACCTGTTCCACCGCACGCCGGTGCGCGCGCTCCTCGTCGCGCACGCGGCGTGAGAACAACCCCTGGGCAATCAGGCCTGCGCGCATCCGGGCGTGTCGGGCGACCAGCAGGTTGTCGACTACGCTCATATGTGGCACCAACTCGCCGTGCTGAAACGTGCGGGCGATACCCAGCTGGGCGATACGATGCGGGCGCAGACCCGTAAGCGCCTCGCCTTTGAAGCGGATGCTGCCGCGTGTGGGCGTGTAAATGCCGCAGATACAGTTGAGTACCGAGGTCTTTCCCGCGCCGTTCGGACCAATCAGTGCCACAAGCTCGGGGCCATCGACCGCAAACGCCACACCGGACAGCACCTCGAGCCCGCCGAAAGAAAGCGACAACTCCTCAACCTGAAGCACCGGCGTTTGAGTCATCCGAACCACCTTCGGCTACGTCGATATTGCTTCACCTCACGATAGCTGCGCCGTTCGCCTGAGCCGCCCAGGTAGAACTCCTGAACATCGGCATGCTCTCGCAGGCGTGCGGGTGTGCCGTCGAGCACGATCCGGCCGTTTTCCATGATGTAGCCATGATCGGCCATCGACAGCGCGAGCTCGGCGTTCTGCTCCACCAGCAGCACCGATACGCCCATCCGATCTCGTACCTGTCGCAGTCGCTCGGCGATGTCATCAACGACACGTGGCGCAAGGCCCTGCGACAGCTCATCCACCATAAGCAGCCGTGGCCCGCATACCAGTGCCGCGCCGATGGCGAGCATTTGCCGTTCGCCACCCGACAGGAGCCCGGCGGTTCGCCGCTTCAGTCGCGTGAGTGCGGGGAACAGCTCCCACACTGCCTCGATCAGCGCCCGCCGGTCACTTCCCGATCGCGTGACCGTCGCCTCAAGGTTTTCAGACACGGTGAGGTTGGGAAAGACCTTGTCGCGCTCGGGCACCAGTACGATGCCCCGCGCGGTGATGCGATGCGGGGGCTGGTTTTCGATGGCCTCGCCATCAAACACGATGCGCCCGGCTGTGACGTGCGCATCATCGAGCCCAATGAAGCCCGACACCGCACGCAGCGTCGTGGTTTTGCCCGCACCGTTGGTGCCAAGAATAGCCACGATACTGCCCGCGCTCACGTCAACGCTCACGCCCTGTAGCGCGGTGATCACGCGGTGATAGGCCACCTCGATCTGATCGATCTGCAGGAGAAGCGGCTTTACAGTCAAGGCTGAGCCCTCACTTGAGCGGCCGCTGCCGGAATGGCCAGAGCAGAAACCAGTTCCGTATCCGCTGCCAGATGCCGACCAGCCCCTGCGGCTCAAACAGCAAAAACAGGATCATGACCAATCCGAAGGCCGCGTAGTTGACCGCGAACACCAGGCTGGACATGGATTCGCCACCCGGCAATTGAGCCATGGTCTTTTCGATCAGATACGGGAACAGCGTCACGAAGGTTGCCCCCAGTACCGCACCCAGAATTGAACCCATGCCACCGATGATGATCATCGCCACATACTGGATGGTGAGAAAGAGCGAAAACGCTTCGCTCGATACAAATCCGCGGTAATAGGCAAACAGGCTTCCCGACATGGCGGTGAGGGTGGACGCGATGACGAATGCGCTCACCTTGGCACGCGCCACCGGGATGCCGAGCGCCTCGGCGACCGGTTCGCGCCCGTGTAGTGCGCGCCAGGCCCTACCCGTACGGGACCGAAGCAGATTGAGCGCGAACAACACGGTGGCGCCCGCGCACACAAAGAGCGCGGCATACCAGAGCCGAGGGTCAATCAGCTCGGCGCCGAAGAGCGAAGGGGGGTCGATGACAACCCCTGACGAGAGCCCGCGCCGGGTCTCATATTCCTGGCCCGCATGGATCACGATGAAATGAAGTGCGAGTGTTGACACCGCCAGATAGAGCCCCCGCAGCCGCAGGCTGGGGAGGCCAAACACAAACCCAATCAGCGCGCCCGCCACGCCTGAGGCGGGCAGCGCGATCCAGAAGGGCGCACCGGTCTCGCGGGCGAGGATTCCAGTGGTGAAGGCACCCGCTGCCATCAACCCCGCATGTCCGAGCGAGACCTGTCCGGCATAACCCGTGAGCAGCATGAGCGCCACTGCGCCCACCACTGCAATCAGCACCTGGTTGGCGAGATCCAGCTGGAAGGGCGATGCCAGAAACGGAAACAGACACGCGAGGATCACGCCAGCCAATGCCCAGGCGCGCTGGCCACGGGTTTGCAACAGTTGCCAGTCGTTAGCGTAGTCGGTGCGGAAGTGTCCGCTTGCGTGAGGTTGGGGCATGCGGGGCTTAGACGCGGTCGAGCTCTTCGCGCGTGCCGAAGAGGCCCCAGGGGCGAACGATCAGCATGGCGAGCAGCACGATGAATGGCACCACGTCGGCGAGTAGCGGGCTGACAAACTGAATGACCAGCACCTCCGCTGTGGCGATGATGAGTGCGCCGAGGATCGCGCCGGCGAGGCTGTCCAGCCCACCGACGAGCGCGGCCGGAAACGCCTTCAATCCGATCACCACCATCGTCTGGTCGAGCGCGGTGTTGAGCGCGAGCAGCATCCCGGCGGTGCCTCCGGTGAGGGTGGCCAGACTCCAGGCAAGCGCATAGATCACATGAAGCGAAATGCCACGCTGTGCGGCGAGGAGCGGGCTTTGTCCCGCCGCGCGCATGCGAATGCCCCAGGGTGAGAACCGCAGAAAGACAAATAGCCCGGCATAACAGAGGACCGCCGCGCCGACGAGCGATGCATCAATGGCAGAAATACGGGCGCCCGCCGGCAGTTCGAAAACCGGGTTATCCCAGCCCAGCGCCGCAAGTGGGTGCCGCTCGCTCGGGCCCCAGATAAGCACCGCGAGGCCTCGCAGCAAAATACCGAGGGCAATGGTGGCGAGCACGGCCGCGAGCACCGCCTCACCCGTCATGCGCCGCATGAGCGCCGCATACACCACCACGCCCACGATCGCCGAGAGCAGCAGGGCAGCGAGTACCGCCACCAGCGGTACACCGTCAAACATCGCGATCGTGACCCACAGGCCGAACGCGCCCAGCATCATCAACTCACCATGCGCGAGCGACAGCACCCGGCTCGTCCGGTAGACGACCACGTACCCGCAGGCGATCAGCGCATAAATCGATGCGAGGACCGCGATGTTGACGAGCGTCTGCACCCGGTGCGCGCCGCTTACTGCTTAACGTCCACCGCCACCCAGTCCTGCACCCGGCGCACGGCACCGGCGGAGTTATCCCACCGCCATACGCGGTAGTACTGACGGGTACGGAAGTGGTTGTCCTTGGTCCATTCAAGCGGACCACCACGCAGACCCTTGAGGTCGACCTTGAGGTTGTTCATCGAGGCGGTGACCGCCTGCGCGGTGGGCTGCGCTGCCCCCTTCATGGCGGTTTCGATGACCAGCCCCGCGACGAAGCCCTCGGCGAGAAAGCTCACTGGGTGTTTGAGGTTCGCGCGGTGCGTGACCGCACGGATCTCGGCGTGAATGGGCAGGTCGTCGCTAAAGAACGCGTTGCTGCCGATCACGAACAGGCCGGGATCTTTGATTCGCGCCAGATCCTCCTCCGCGTTCAGGTGCGCCCAGGCAACGTACTGCCCGTTCCAACCGAGCCTTCGCATTGCCTCA
>JAGWXN010000572.1 GCA_018969885.1 Betaproteobacteria bacterium
GCCGCCGATTCGGTGGTGCGGGGCGACGGTCCGGGGTCGCTCCATCCATAGCCAGCGCGGTCGTAAGCACATACTGTGGTTTCGCCAGCCAGCCGCTGTTGCAGGTCGCGCCACGCGATCGCGCTGCCCCCGATGCCATAGTCGATAAGCACCACCGGCTGCCCGCTACCCATGCACTCGTAATAGAGCCGGTGGGTTTCCAGATTGACGAAGTGCCCCGGCGGGACCAGTTGCGCAGCGTCCAGCGCCTGTACCGGCGGTGCGACCGATAGCATGCCCATGAGGGATGCCACTGCGCCCAGCTTCTGGAAGAATGCATTCATGAATCGGCTACGCCTTCCCGCAGCATCAGGATCATCGCGCACCGACGGCGCGTCGTGGGACTCGCCGTGATGACGTCACCCGGCGCGCTCTCGGCGGTGATTGTGGATATGGACGGCACCTTGCTGGACCTCCATTTCGACGATCAGGTGTGGAACCACGCCCTGCCCCGGCGGATCGCGGCGCGGACCGGCATGCCGCAGGACGTCGCCCGCGCACATGTCGCGCAGACTATCGCCCGCGAGCAGGGTTCGCTGCGCTGGTACTGTCTTGACCACTGGAGCGAGGTATTCGCCACCCCGCTGCACGAGATCGAGACCGAGCAGGCGTCACTGATTCGTATGCGCCCCGGTACCGCGCGGTTTCTCGCTCACCTGCGCGAGCGCAGCATACCGCTGATTCTGGCGACCAATGCGCATCCGCGCAGTTTGCGGCTGAAATTGGAACGGACGGGCATGGCGCCCTTCTTCAGCACGCTTCGCAGCTCGCACGACTATGGCAGTCCAAAAGAGCAGGCGGCATTCTGGGACGCGCTGCAGTCCGAGACGGGTTTCGAACCCGAGCACACGCTGTTCGTGGATGACAATCTGGCCGTTTTACGCGCGGCTCGCGACTGGGGAATTGCTGAGGCGTACGGTGTGCTTCAGCCGAGCAGCAGCGGGGCTCGTCGCGAGTTCCCGGATTTCCCGGCCGTCGACGCGCTGGATGAGTTGAACCCGCGCTGCCAATCCGCTCGCTAGCGCTTAAACGCGGGCGAAGCCGAAGTCGAAAACCCGCCGCCCTTCCTGCACGGCACGACGTTCGAATTTCGTGAGCACCCGGCGGCGCAAACGGGGGCCGGTCATGCCGGGCCCGGCAAGATTGCGCCAATCCGGCGCAAGTGCCGCCGCCTCCCGCATCCACGCTGCATAGTCGTCACTGTCGGTTGCAACCCAGAAATGCCCGTGACTAGCGACGACGCGGGCAAGGGCGGTCAGGAGCGGCGCCTGAAACAGCCGCCGCTTGTGGTGTCGCAGCTTGGGCCAGGGGTCGGGGAAAAACATGTAAACGGTCGACAATGCGGCATCCGGCAGGCAGGCCAATAGGTCGTTCACATCACGCCGCGCGACCCAGAGGTTGGTCAGTTGCAGGGCCTCCGCCCGCAACAGGAGATGCCCGACACCGGGCCCGTGCACTTCGCAGGCGATAAAGTCCTCGTCGGGCCGCGCGGCAGCAAGGGCGACAACGTTCTCCCCGTCGCCCGCACCAATCTCCAGACTGAGCGGCGCATGACGGCCCGTTACCCGACGCGGTTCAACCACGCCCTCCGGCCAGGCGCGCGCCACAAGGCGCGTCGTCAA
>JAGWXN010000573.1 GCA_018969885.1 Betaproteobacteria bacterium
GCTTACCGATGACAACCCGTACGGCGCTGATCCGCTCGGTAGCTTTTTCAACCGGGTACAAACCTTCGAAGTGGGTGAATACCCCGACACCCAGACGGTGCACTTTCCGAAGAGCTGCCTGCATTGCGAGGATCCGCCCTGCGTTCCAGTGTGCCCCACCGGCGCCAGTTACAAGCGGAAAGAAGACGGCATCGTTCTGGTTGACTATGACAAGTGCATCGGCTGCAAATATTGCAGCTGGGCGTGTCCGTATGGAGCCCGGGAAATTGACGAGGCGAGTCAGGTCATGACCAAGTGCACGCTCTGTGTCGACCGCATCAGCGACACCAGCCTGCCCGAGGCCGAGCGCAAGCCGGCGTGTGTGATGGCCTGTCCGACCAATGCCCGGCTGTTTGGTGATGTCCACGATCCGGATTCCGCAGTGTCGGAGGCAATCCGTGAACGCGGCGGCTATGAACTGATGCCCGAGTGGGGAACGCGCCCGGCCAATCGCTATCTTCCAAGACGGCAGGGTGATTGATGCAGCCCGCATTTTCGGTCATTTTTCTGACGGTACTGATTGGCGCGGGGCAGGGTCTGTTTCTGGCGCTCTTCGCATGTGAACTGGGCGGGTTCGGGGCCGCCACGGCCGAGCGTCTGATCCTGGCCCAGGGGGGCGGGCTCGCCGTGTTCCTGAGTGCGCTTGGATTGCTCGCTTCGTTCTTTCACCTCGGACGCCCCGAGCGGGCCTGGCGTGCGGCCACCATGTGGCGGACCTCATGGCTGTCGCGTGAGGTGATTGTCCTGCCCCTCTTCATGGCCGTTTGTGCGGGCTGGGCGCTGGGGCATGCATGGGGTGCTTCGGGTACACGCATCCTGGGCGTGGCTGCGGTCATCGTGTGCCTTGGCCTTTTTGCCTGCACGGCGATGATCTATGCATCGCTCAAATTTCTTCAGGAGTGGGCAAGCCCGCTCACTGTAGTGAACTATCTGGCGATAGGGTGCGCATCGGGCACCACGCTGGCGGCTGCGTTTGCGAGCTTCGTGGCTCCGGTATTGGTCCCCGCGCTCACGGTCTCGGCCTGGGTGCTCACGCTGGTCGCCCTGGCCTCCCGTGTGGCCTCGCTCCTGCGCAATGCCCGGTTGAAGCCTCGCTCAAGCGTACAAAGCGCGATCGGCGTTCGGCACCCGGTGGTCCGGCAGCGCGCTCAGGGATTCATGGGTGGCTCCTACGCCACGCGCGAGTTTTTTCACGGACGAAGCGCAGCGCTGCTTCGCAGCATCAAGTGGTTCTTTCTGGTGGCTGGCTTTTTGCTGCCTGCCGCGCTGCTGGTGGGATTCGAACCGTCGCGAGGCGTGCTGCTGCTCGCGGTGGTGGTGCAGTTCACCGGCCTGATCGCTGAGCGCTGGTTCTTTTTTGCGCAGGCCAACCACCCGCAAAACCTGTACTACCAGACCATTTCATGAGGCGGCTCCCCAGCCGCCGCCGCCAGCGGTTGTCAGTTCGAGTCCGTCGCCAGCATTAAGGGGATGGGGGCCGCTCTTCGCGCCAAGATCAATACGCTGGCCGTCGCGGATCAGGGTGAAGCGCGCGCAGGCACCGTCGTGCGCGCCGGCTGCGCCGCGCGCGGGTGTGTGGGTGCGCTCGCCAAGCACCGAGGCTTGTACGCCAT
>JAGWXN010000103.1 GCA_018969885.1 Betaproteobacteria bacterium
CGCAGGCAAGGGGTCGGTCGACGAGGGCCTTCAGGTCTGGGAAGCAAAGTGCGAGTCTTGCCACGGCACCTTTGGCGAATCGAACGAGGTGTTCACGCCAATCGTGGGGGGCACCACCCGAGCGGACATGCAGGCCGGACGCGTGGCCAATCTCAAGCGGCAGGATTATCCGCAGCGCACCACCATGATGAAGCTCTCTCAGGTGTCCACCCTGTGGGATTACATCAACCGCGCCATGCCCTGGAATGCCCCCAAGACGCTCAAGCCCGATGAGGTCTATGCGGTTGTTGCCTATATCCTGAATCTGGCCGAGGTGGTCCCCAATGACTTTGTGCTGAGCGACAAAAACATTGCGCAGGTGCAGGAGCGCCTGCCCAACCGGAACGGCAAGGTTGTCTATCCTGGCATGTGGTCGCTTGCGGGCAAGCCCGATGTGCAGGGGGATGCCTGCGTCTCGAATTGCCCGGTGGTGCTTGATGTCCGGTCGATGCTGCCCGACTTTGCTCGCAATGCCCACGGCAACCTCGCCGAGCAGAACCGGCCGGTCGGGCCCACCCGGGGCGCTGACACCACGCAACCGGCGCTGCGCGAACCGCTGGCTGCAGCGAGTGCTGCCCGTGCCGTGAGCGACATGCCCAAAGCCGCCGACGCGAGCCGCGGTCCGGCGGCGCTCGCCCGCGAGAGCAACTGTCTCGCTTGCCACGCAACGGCCAGCCGAATGGTGGGGCCGTCGTTTCGCGAGGTGGCGGAGCGCTATCGCGGCGACGAGAAGGCCGAAGCGACGCTGAGCGGTCGGGTACGCCTCGGCGTTCAGGGCAACTGGGGCGCCATCCCCATGCCGCCCCATCCCAATCTTTCCGATGAAGATGCGCGCTCGCTCGTCCGCTGGATTCTCTCGGGCGCGTCATAATCCGTGGTTTGCTCACATCCCTACCGTCTACTTTTCACCAGGAGAGTCTCGATGAATCGCAACCGTCGCACTTCGCTGCAGGTCGCGGGTTCGGCCGGCCTGTATGGCGCGCTGCTCGCGATCGGGCTGCTGCGGCCTGGCCAGGCCAGCGCGCAGTCGCTTGAACAAGCTTTTAAAACCACCGGCATTGCCGAGACGCTTAAAGCGCTGGGCGCGAGCGGCGCTCCCGAGTCTAAGGACATCGTCATCAACGCGCCGGACATCGCCGAGAACGGCGCCGTGGTTCCGGTGGGCATCAGAAGCGCACTCGCCAACACGCAGATGATGGCGCTGCTGGTCGAAAAAAATCCCAGTGCATTGGCCGGGGCCTACGACATTCTCGAAGGGGCCGAAGCCGATGTGAACATGCGCATCAAAATGGGCCAGACCTCGGACGTGTTTGCTGTCGTGAAGGCCGACGGCAAGTTTTACGTTGCGAAGAAGGAAATCAAGGTCACGCTGGGCGGTTGCGGCGGTTGAGCGCCCGGCCCCATACAGAGCCAAGGAGAAAGACATGGCAGATCCGATGAAAATTCGCGCAGTCGTGCGCAATGGCGTGGCCGATGTTCGTGTGCTGATGGCCCACGAGATGGAAACCGGTCAGCGTAAAGACTCGTCCGGCAAGCTGGTGCCCGCCTGGTACATCTCGGAAGTGAGTGCAACCTTAAATGGCAAGGAAGTTCTGAAGGCCCACTGGGGGCCAGCCATTTCCAAGAACCCCTACCTGCAGTTCAAGGTGAAAGGCGCCAAGGCCGGCGACAAGATCACCGTGAGCTGGGTCGACAACAAGGGCGACAAGCGCACCGACGAAGCCACTGCAAGCTGATCGTCACGTACCGGCGCATACCCAGCGCCGGGCGCCGTTGAAAAAAGGGAGGAGACCATGATGTCGATGATTCGACGCGGTTCGGTTGCGCTCTTCGCAGCGCTGACGATGGCGGTCGCTGCGGGACCGTTTACCGCGCATGCGCAGAGCAATACTCAGGCCGAGCTTGAGAAGTATCGGCAGATGCTGGGCGATGGAAACCCAGCA
Source organism: Betaproteobacteria bacterium (assembly GCA_018969885.1). The sequence continues at coordinate 1,983 of JAGWXN010000103.1, forward strand.
GAACTGCTGGTGATGCGCGGCGAGGGCCTCTGGAAAACCAAGCGAGGCCCGAAGCAGGCGAGTCTGGAGGGTTGCGATCTGGGCAAAGGGCCTGGTGTGGTGCCGGGCGCGTACGCCGAATTGCCACGCTACTTCGCCGATACCGACAGCGTGATGGATGCCGAGGCCCGTATCGTTCACTGCATGGTCACCTTGCAGGGGGTGGCGCGCGCCGACGCGGTGCGTAACCCCTACTCCGGTGCGGGGCAGCGCCAGACCGATCTGGAGGCGCTGGTGGCCTTCGTGGTGGAGGAGTCGCGCGGTGCCACCATTAACGTTCCGCAAAAACACCCCAAGGAAATTGCCGCTTTTCAGCGCGGCGAAAAGATCTTCTATTTCCGCGGCGGACCGTATGATTTTTCTTGCGCCTCCTGCCACGGCGAAGATGAAAAACGTATCCGTCTGCAGGATCTTCCTAACCTCACCAAGGACGATCCTGCGCGTCGTGCGTTTGCCACCTGGCCCGCCTACCGCGTGTCGCAGGGGGCGATGCGAACCATGCAGTGGCGCATCTACGACTGCTTCCGTCAGCAGCGTTTCCCCGAAATCGACTACATCTCGCCCGCGTCGATCGACCTGATCACTTTCCTGGGCGTGCGCGCTCAAGGGGGCAAGATGGATTCACCGGCTATCAAGCGCTAAGGAGCCGCAGACATGACACTCAAGACCATTCTTGCGGGGTCGGCCCTCGTTATCGCCTTGATTCCGGCGGCGCAGGCCCAGTCGGCGTCCAATGCAGACGTGCTGGGCATCATGAAGTCATCGTTCAAGGAGCGGGGCATTGCCAAGCTCGATCGGCTCGACCAGAACGATCTTCAGAAGCAGTGTTCGGAATATGCCACCAAGCCCATGCCTGCGCCGATGAAGGCCGCACTTGAAAAGGCGGCGCTCGATGCGGTGAAGTATCCCGCCGATGGCAATTTCCTGGGCGACTGGAAGCAGGGCGAGAGCATTGCGCAGAGCGGCGTGGGGTTACAGTTTTCCGATAACGACAAAACCGTCAACGGTGGCAACTGCTACGCCTGCCATCAGATTTCGAAGGAAGAAATCTCTTACGGCAATATTGGCCCCACGCTTTATCAGTACGGCAAGCTCCGCGGCAACACGGTGGAGATTCAGCGCTACACCTGGGCGCGAATCTGGAATGCGCATGCGTTCAACGCCTGCAACATCATGCCGCGCTTCGGTGCCGCGGGCATTCTGAGCGAGGAGCAGATTCGTCATGTCATGGCGTTGCTGCTTGATCCCACCTCGCCTGTAAATCGCTAAGCATCATGGACCGGCGCGAATTTCTCCAGGTGTTGGCTGCGGGCGCGGCCGCTGGCCTCAATCTGCAGGCGGCGGCGCAGACCGCTGCCTCGGCTGGGCCTGCTGCTGCCGGCGATGCGCTGTACGAGCTCCCCCGTTTCGGTAACGTCAGCCTGCTGCACTTCACCGATTGCCACGCGCAACTCCTGCCCATTTATTTTCGCGAGCCGAGTGTCAACCTTGGTGTGGGTGGGATGGCAGGCAAGGCGCCGCATCTGGTGGGTGAGAGCCTGCTCAAGTCCTTTGGAGTGCGGCCAGGCTCAGCCGAGGCCCATGCCTTCACCTATCTTGATTTCGAAGCAGCAGCGAAAAGCTTTGGCAAGGTCGGAGGCTTTGCGCACCTCGCCACGCTGGTGAAACGCCTGCGGGCGTCGCGTCCTGGCGCATTGCTGCTGGATGGCGGCGATACCTGGCAGGGGTCGGCCACATCGCTCTGGACGCGCGCGCAGGACATGGTCGATGCCACCAAGCTTCTGGGCGTCAACATGATGGCGGCGCACTGGGAGTTCACTTACGGCGCTGACCGCGTGCGAGAAATCATCGATATGCACCTGAAGGGTCATATTGAGTTTCTCGCGCAGAACGTCAAAACCACCGACTTCGAAGATCCGGTCTTCCAGCCATGGTCCATCCGTACCATCAATGGTGTGGCGGTGGCCGTGATTGGCCAGGCCTTCCCGTATACCCCGATCGCCAATCCGCGCTATTTTGTGCCCGAATGGAGCTTCGGTATTCAAGACGACCGCATGCAGGAGATGGTCGACGAGGTACGCGGTAAGGGTGCGCAGGTGGTGGTGGTGCTGTCCCACAACGGCATGGACGTCGACCTCAAGATGGCTTCGCGCGTGGGCGGCATCGATGTCATTCTGGGCGGGCATACGCACGATGGCGTACCGCAGCCCATTGCGGTCCCCAATTCGCGGGGACGCACGCTGGTCACCAACGCTGGCTCTAATGGCAAATTTCTTGCGGTGCTCGACCTCGACGTGAAAGGCGGCAAACTCGCCGACTTTCGGTATCGGCTTCTGCCGGTGTTTTCCAGGCTCCTGCCGCCCGATCCTGAGATGAGTGCGCTGATTGAGCGGGTGCGCGGCCCTTATCGGGCGCGGCTTGAAGAGCCGCTTGCCACCACCGAAGGGCTTCTTTATCGCCGCGGCAATTTCAACGGCTCATTCGATCAGCTGATTCTCGATGCGCTGATCGAGGAAAAAAATGCCCAGATCGCGTTTTCGCCAGGCTTTCGCTGGGGCACGTCTGTTCTGTCCGGGCAGACCATCACGCGCGAACACCTCATGGATCAGACCGCGATCACCTATCCGCAGGTCACGGTCACCGACATGACGGGCGAATTCATCAAGACCGTTCTCGAAGATGTGGCCGACAACCTCTTCAATCCCGATCCCTACTACCAGCAGGGCGGTGACATGGTGCGGGTGGGGGGGCTCACCTACGCCTGCGAGCCCGGAGCGCGTGCGGGGTCGCGAATCTCCGACATGCGCCTGGGCGGGCAGCTGATCGACGCTGCCAAGACCTACCGCGTCGCGGGCTGGGCGCCGGTTGCGCAAGGGGTGCAGGGCGAGCCAATCTGGGAGGTGGTTGAACGCTGGCTCAAGGCGCGGCGCATGATTTCTCCGCGCGCGCTCAACACGCCTCGACTGATCGGCGTGCAGGGCAATCCGGGGATGGTGTGATGCCAACGCGCCGGATGCTGTTGCAGGCCGGCGCGGTTGCGGTCGGTGCGGTCAGCGGGTCGGGGACATCGCTGCTTTGGCCCGGCGAGGCGGGGGCGCAGGGCGCTTCGCAAAGCGCCTCGCCGAGCCCTTCAAACGCCGCCACACCGCGTCTGCCCGATCGTCCCGCGCCTGCCATCGGGGCGCTGATCAACACACCCCGTACCCCCCTCATCGACGGTACGGTGATCGAGGCCAACGCCTTTCGCGGCAAGGTGCTGCTGGTTCAGTTGTGGGCGACCTGGTGCCCGTTCTGTCGCAAGCAGAACCCGCTCCTCGACAAGCTCTGGCGGTCGCGCCGTAGCGACGGACTTGAGCTTCTTGGCCTCTCCATTGACGAGAAGACCGATGTGATCAAGCGCTACCTGGCCGAGCACGACTATCGTTTCCCGGTAGCCCGACTCGATGCCGCGTGGTGGGCGGCCATCGGACGACCCAAGGGATTACCTATCCTCTGGGTGATTGACCGCGAGTCGCGGCTGACGCAAGTCGAAATCGGTGAAATGTTTCCCGAGGACATTGAACTTCTGGAGCGCTGGATATGAGTAAAGCGAATCGACTGAACGGAACCGTGAACCCCGCCGGCGTGCGCCGCACCCGCCTGTTGCCCGTGCTGACTGTATCGCTCGCGGCGCTGGTCTGGCTGGGGCCCCTGAAGGCTGCGCAGGCGCAGGAGGCCACTTTCACAACCCGCAGTCTCACCGTGGAAACCGCGCTGCGTGCCGCGCAGGCGGCGCTCGCCTCATGCCGCAAGGCGGGCTATCAGGTCGGTGTGGCCGTGACCGATCGAAGCGGTGTCCTGCAGGTCTATCTGCGCGACCGGTTCGCAGGCGCGCACACCGTGGAAGTGGCTGCTCGAAAGGCCTGGACTGCCGCGTCGTTTCGGATCACCACCACCGCGCTGGGTGTTGAAACCCAGGCCGGTCGGCCGATGAGCGGCATTCGGCAGTCGCCGGGGGTGCTCGCCATCGGTGGGGGGCTCCCCATCGAGGCAGCGGGGGCCGTGATTGCGGCCATCGGGGTCTCCGGAGCACCCGGCGGGGAGGCCGACGACGCGTGTGCCAAGGCCGGCATCGACGCGATCCAGATGGATATCGAGATGTGATGGCGCCATGCGCGTGCTGATCCGATGGCTGGTTCTGATCTGCGCGCTTTGCGCCTTGCCGCTCAAGGCTGCTGATCTCGAGTTCGAGCCCGTCACCATTCCGGTCAAGCCGATCCAGGTGAGTCCCCGGGTGTGGATGGTGCAAGGGGATGTGGGGCCGGTCTCAGCTGCCAATCAGGGCTTCAACGCGAACGCGGGCTTCGTGGTGACCGATGAAGGCGTGGTGGTGTTTGACGCTTTAGGGTCGCCAGCGCTGGGCGCTGCGCTTCGCGCGCGCATCCGTGACATCACGCCCCAACCCGTTCGGCATGTGGTGATCAGCCATTACCACGCCGATCATTTCTACGGGTTGCAGGCTTTTACCCCGGAGGGCCCGACTGTCTGGGCGCACCGTTTGGCGCTGCCCTACCTGGCCTCTGAATCGCCTGCGCTCCGGCTGGCCGAGCGACGCGAATCGCTCTTTCCCTGGGTCAACCGACTCACCCGTGTTGTTGCGCCGGGCCAGACGATTGAAAGCGAGACGACGTTTCGCTTAGGGGGGCTTACTTTTCGGCTGATTCCCGCCGGACCGGCTCATACGCCCGAAGACCTGATGATGCTGGTCGAGGAAGAAGGCGTGCTGTTCGCGGGCGATCTGATTTTCGCAGGCCGGGTGCCTTATGTGGGCGATGCCGACAGTCGCGCCTGGCTGGCCGCGCTTGACCGCCTCGCGACGCGCCCCCCCTCGCGTATCGTCACCGGTCACGGCCCGCCTTCCAAGGATGGGTCAGCGGACCTCGCCATGACGCGTGACTATCTTCGCTTTCTGCGTCACGAGATGGCCCGTGCAGTCGATGAAATGCTCGACTTCGATGAGGCTTATGCGCGCGTGGACTGGTCGCGGTTTCGGACCATGCCGGCGTTCGATGCCGCTAACCGGCGCAATGCCTTCAATACGTTTGTGCTGATGGAGCGCGAGGCGCTACAGCGCAAGTAAGGCCTGGCGCCTGCCTGCAGGGCCCGTCGCCACGCTGGCTTTCCTTCAGCTTCCGGGGTCGCTGTCCGGCTCCGGAGCGGCGACGCGATAATGCCGGGCAGCGCTCATCAGCCGCTCGGCCACGGCGGTTCGAAGCGCCTGCGGGCCCACCACCTCCACATGTTCACCGTGCCGCAGGATGTCCATCTCGAGCTCAGCCGAGTTGGCATAGGGCACCCGTAACTCATAACGCCCGTCATCGAGAACGCGCGAACGTTGCCGGGGATGCCACACCTCGGCACGAACCCAGCGTGCTGCATTTTCGGAAAACCGAAGGATGGCCCAGTGCAGGCCTCGCCCCCTGTAGATGCCATAGCCTTCGCCGAGAAGGCTTTCCACATCGGCCAGCGCGATTTCATGGGCGGGGCGGTCCAGCATCCGCACCCGCTCCATGGCGTCAAGCGAAAAGACGCGCAGCGAATGGCTGCGGTGGCACCAGGCATCGAGATACCAGGTGTTCCGGTAGTGCACCAGCCTTTGAGGCGATAACTGTCGCTGCGAGGATTCGCCTCGCGAGCGCGTGTAGTAGGTGAGGTCCAGACGTTTTCGCTCAACCAGCGCATGACCAATGAGTTCGAAATTTTCGGGTGATACCGGACGCTTGAGCGCACCCATGATGCGCACCCGCCGGCGCAGCTCAGTGCTGCTGCCGGTGGCTGAGCCCAGGAGTGAATCGAGCCGCTCGATCAACGGCTGAACATGCGGCCCCAACAGGCCACCGCCGTCCAGGTCCTGGAGCATTCGATGCATGGTGAGTAGCGCCAACACCTCGCGGTCGTTGAACCACAGGCCGGGTAACTCATATTGGGGCCCGGCGTTGGCGTGCCCGAAGCGATATCCACCGCGGTCGCGGTCAAACACAATGGGTGCGTTCAGCCGGTCGCGCAACAGCTGCAGGTCGCGCTTGAGCGTGGCGCGCGAAATCTCCAGGTCGGCAAGCAGATCGTCAAAGCGCACGCAGCCGCGCTGATGAATCAGCTGATCGATCCGGTAGATGCGCTCGATGGGATTCATGAAACCAGGTTTGGAGCGACGGGCGGGGCAACCCGCTAAACTCTGCCATAACTGTACGCCAATCGTGCACCGCCCTGAATCGGCGGGCAGGCATTGGGCTGATCATTTCTGCAGGCCGCCCGGACTTTCGCGTCATGAATGCTTCGCCCCCTTCCTCTGCGCCTGCTCCCGCTCCGATCGTTGCGCTGGCGGTCACACTCGCCGTGCAGGCGCTGGCGTCATTTTCGCTGGCCGTGCCGTCGGTGCTTGCGCCGGCAGTGGCGAGTGAGTTCGGCATGCAGGCCCAGCACGTGGGATGGCTCGTGAGCGTCGCCTACCTGACCGCCATGCTGGCGGGGCTTTCCTGCGGGGCGCTTTCGCGTCGGCACGGTCCGGTTCGAATGAGCCAGTTCGCGCTGCTGGCCATGGCGTTGGCACTGGTGTGCTGCGTGTTCACGCAGGCGTGGCTGCTGCTGGTGGCCGGGGTTCTGATCGGGGTGGGTTACGGAATCCCCAACCCGACCGCGGCCGATATCCTCAGTCGCCACTCCCCGCGGGAACGACGCGGCCTGTTTTTCTCAATCAAGCAGACCGGGGTGCCAGCGGGCGTAGCCATCACCGGCGTCCTGATGCCGTTCCTCGTGGCGCTCATCGACTGGCGTTCAGGATTGCTGGTCATGGCATGCGTGCTACTGGTCGTAGCCCTTCTTATAGGCGGCGCTCGGCAAAGCCTCGATCCGCCCAGGGGAGCGCAGGCAGCGCCGGCTTCGGCGGGCGAGCCTGGGGCCGGATTCGTCCGGACACTCATGGGGTCGGTCTGGCAGCCGCTTCGAATCGTCTTTGAAAATCCTGCGCTGCGCAGGCTAGGCCTGGTCTCACTTGTCTATGCCTTCACCCAGGTGGTGTACCTCAGCTTTCTGGTCTCGGCGCTGAAGATCGAGCATCAGATGTCGCTCGCCGCAGCGGCCGCGCTGCTGTCGGCCTCTCAGGTCGTGAGCGTGGTCGCCCGGGTGGGTTGGGGCTATGTGTCTGACCGCTGGGTGGATCCGGGGCGGCTGCTGGGCCTGCTCGGATTGGGCACGTCCGCGAGTCTGATGATGCTCGCGTTCGTACCGGTCGGCGCCTCGCCTGCGCTCATGCTGGGCGTGACGGTTGTGTGCGCGGCCACCGCCGTGTCATGGAACGGGGTGTTCTATGCCGATCTGGTGCGACATGTTGCGCCCGCCGAGGTCACGCGGGCGACCGGTGCAACGCAATTTCTCACCTTTATGGGCGGCGTGACCGGTGGCGCGGGCTTTGTTGGGCTTCTGAGCCTCACCGGCTCTTATTCAGCCGGCTTTGCGGTGGTGGCAATCATCCCGCTGGTCACCGCGCTTTTCATGCTGAGAAGCGCAGTGCGCACGCGCTAGCCGAGCATCAGGGGGTCGAGCTGCACGATCCACTCAACCGCTGGCTCGATCGGGTGGTCGGCCAGGCCCCATTGCGAAGGCGCGATGGATAGCGGTTGGGCGAGCGAGCGGAGATAGTCATCCGGGAGCGTGACGGCTGCGTTCGCCGCAGCGGGGCGCCAGCTACCGTCGATGTCGCCAACCAGCACGGCGATCCAGTTGTGCGTACTGGCATCGGGGAGCGCGTTACCGGTGATTGAACCTGGGATCGATGAGCGTTGGCCGGCAGTCGATGTTGCGAGCGCGAGATCGGTGCCTTCGGGAATGAACAGCCATGGCTCGTCGGAGAGCGCCCGGGTGCCCAGCGCAACTTCAAGCAGTGACTTGGCATCGGCCAAGGTCACCGATAGGTCGCCGTTGATATCGGCTGCCAGTCGCTGAAACGGACTCAGTTCAGGCGCGGGCTGCGTTTTGTTTGTTGAATGGGAGACCGCGCGTCCGGTCGACAATTTGAGTGCGGCCAGCACATCGGCGGCGCCCACTGCGTCGCTCCCGTTCGAGACCAACGTGCCTGGATTGATACCGCCGGTCAGGTGAGTGGCCGAGAGCACGGCATGACTCTTCCAGTGCCAGACCAGACCGCGTCCGGCCGTAGACAAGGCGTCGGTGGCGAGGCTCGCCAGCGTGACGGTCCGATCTGAAAAAATCAGTTCCTCGATGCCGGACAGCGTGACACTTGCCCAGCCGGTTTCAGCCTTATCGATCAGCCACTGCGCATGATCGCCCGAGCCGAGGGCGCGGGCGTGAAAGCGCGTGGACGGCGCGTCGAACACCGCGCGGTCG
>JAGWXN010000574.1 GCA_018969885.1 Betaproteobacteria bacterium
GCCCGTACCCGCCGAGCAGCCGGCCCCCGCGCCTGCGGTACCGCCGCAGTCGATGCACTGAGGCGCGCGCCTCAGTCTTCGTCAACGGTGATTGAGCCTTTCACACCCGGCGGCACCCGCCAGCCCGGATTCTGGAAGGTCACCCGGATCTCAACCAGGCCGCTCGCTGCGTCAACGCCTGGCGACAGGTAGCTGATGCGGCCCCGAACTGGCGAGAGCTTGAGCGCCGGTTCAAAACTGATGGGAATCTGCTGATCGAGCTTCAGTTTCCTGAGGGCCATCGGCGTGATGTTGACGCGCAGGTAACAGACGTCTGCATCCACAATCTGCAACACCGGCTCTCCGATTTTTGCCCACTCGCCCAACTCGAGATCCACCCGCGTCACGATCCCGCTCACAGGAGCAATGACCCGCCGCAGCAGTTTCTCCTGATCGGCGATGTCGAGTTCTGATTTCTCCCGAACTTTTTGAGCCGCCAGCTGATCCAGGCGCGCAACAGCCGCAGACAAATCGAGTTCGAGGCGGGAGAGTTCCTCTCGACTAACCGACCCGCCAGCCTGGAACGCGCGACGGGAGTCATCGGCCAGCGGCTTCAGGATTCGCACTCGATCCCGGGCGGCTCGCAGCTCGCTTTCGTCTTCGAAGATCACTCGCCGGCGATGGGCCTCGAGGGCCGGCAGCCGATCATCGAGCTGAATCAGCAACTGGCCCTCTTTCACACGGCGGCCAACCTCGGTCTGGACCTGCATGACCGCCGCAGCCACGCCGGTGCTCACGAGAATATCGTGCCGGGGAACGATGAGCCCGGTGAACTCAGCCGCCAGGGCCAGCCCCGGAAAGAGGGCAAGCCACGAGATCAGCGCCCGCAGGCGTCCCACACCCAAACGCGTCACTGCTCCACCTCGATCGAATGCCGCGGCAACAATGAGCCGTCGGCCAGCATGATGCCGGTGAGTAGCAGCGCCGCCCGTGTTTCACTTTCGATCATACGAAGCGAGCTCTCTACGAAATCAGCCTCGCGCTGAAGCACCTGACCCACGCGCGATACACCCAGCGACAACTGGCGCCGCTCGAGCTCGAGCAATTGGCGGCGAAGATCGATCTCGGCTGCATAGCGGCCGATCTCGTCGCGAGAGGAAATCAACTGCTCTAGGCGCGAGCGAAGGTCGATGGCGATGCCCGCACGAACACTATTGAGCTCTTCCTCGCTCTGCCTCAGCCGCAGAGCCTGGGCCTCGTAGATCGAGTTGGCCTTACGGTTCCCAATTAGCGGGACTTCGAAATTGACACCGACATACCAGTCGGGGAACCGCGTAGTGCGGGCGAATTCCCAAGCCCGGCCGAATTCATAGGCCATGCCCGACGTGCTGTAGCTTGCCTGCAGGTCTAACGAAGGCCGCCGCTGGTTGTCAGCGAAATTGAGCCTCACCACTGACTGATCACGGCGCAGCGCAGCAATTCGCACCGCCGGCCAGCGATCGACCGCGCGCTCAATCGCGGTGATTGACATGTCGGGCTGGTAATCGAACTTCCGGGCGGGCGTGTTGGCGATGATCTTGAGCGCTTCAGGACGACGCTCCTCGCCGGTGGCCCGCAGCAACCCCTTGATACGCGCCTCGGCATCTCGCAGGCTTTGTTCA
>JAGWXN010000575.1 GCA_018969885.1 Betaproteobacteria bacterium
TTCGGCTGGTGGCCTGATTGACCAGAATCGATCCGGCCGCATTGAGGCTGATGCCGCTCCCGCCCAGCAGGATCGAACCGATCGTAAGGCCCGAGACGGTCTCGCCCACCCCGTCGAGGTCGGTCACGATCAGATGACCATCGTCAACGTCTGCGCTCAGACGATCGATCGCCGTCACCAGCGCATCAACCGTAAGCGCCGACAGCTCGAGCTCCCCCGCAGAAATACGCGGCAGCGACCCGACGTCACCCGCCACACTGATCGCCCCAGGCGTGACGATCAATACCCGCCCACCCGCCACCGGTGCAGTGGCCCGCGCATCGGACAGGCGCGATGAATAAGGCGCTGCCGACACACGCGCCAGTTGCACATCGCCCTCGGCCTTGATCTCGACACCCGCGCCGCTTGCGATGAGGGTACCCGCAGCCTGCTTGAGGCTGCCGGCCACGATCAACTCGATCACGCCACCGCCTTCGGCAGTGCGCGCATTCCCCGACACCACATCGCCGTCGATCAGCAGATCGCCTGCGTCCTCGCCGATCGAGCGCACATCGAGCAGAATGCCGCCCGAGCCTGCGGCAATCGCCACGCCTTCATCGATGGCCGCATCCGACAGGATGCGCAGCGTCCCGAGATTGGTCAGTTGCACCGCGCCATCCGCGCCCGTGCGAATCGCTGCCTGCTCCAGATCCCAAATCGGCGCAGCAAGGCCCGCCGCGCTTGCGCGGAGCGTCCGCAGATCTTCGACCGGACCGAGCGCGAGCTCGCCCACGTTATAGAGCCGCACATCGCCCTGGGCGGTGACCGCCGACAGGCGGACCACGCTGGTGCGAAGCGGGTTGAGCGCAAGCTCAGGATTGGTCTGCGCGGTCCGCTGCTCGCCGATGCCGCGACCCGCCTGCAAGCGAAGCGTCTGACCGGTGAGGCTTACCGCGAGCGCGTTCGTGCCGACATCGCCCACGATGCTGCCGGCGTGTGAAATGAGCGACAGGTGACCGCTTGCACCATCACCCGACGCATCAACCTCCGAGACCTGCAGCGTCTGCCGCGCCGCAAGACGAATGTTGCCGCCCTGGCTCTTGATCGTGGCCGCAGCCAGCGTGTCTTCATCGACCTCGCTTTGAGCGGCCATGGTGATGCCGCCCGAGCGCGATTCCAGATCGATGTCGCCACCCTCTGCCACCAGCGTACTGGCCGATTGCAGCGTCATCGCCTGACCCGCAATCAGACTGAGCGTGCCTGAGGGCGCGCCCGCGCCGCCACGCACCGCCACGGTGACCGCCTCGGCCACATCAAGCGCCTTGGCAGCCTCGAGCAGCAGATTGCCGCCGCCCAGCACCTCAACCGCGGCATCAACCGTGATCGCGCCGCTCGCGCGAAGCGAGAACGAACCGCTGCCAGTGCGCGTGGGTCCGCCGTAGGTGAGAGCCGGTTCGGCCACCGGTTCAAGCGCGGTGGCCGTGATGCTTTCATCTGCCATGGCTGCGGCCAGCAGCGCAGGCTCAGCGTCTGTGGACACACCGGTGGCAATACCCTCAAGCTCCACCGCCGGACGCAGCACCGCGCGGCCAAAGGCCTCGCGATCAACCCGATAGCCCGACACCATGACCGAGCCGAGCGACAGGCTGCTGCCCCC
>JAGWXN010000576.1 GCA_018969885.1 Betaproteobacteria bacterium
GACCGTGTGGGAATGCTCAAGCACGAGCAGGTGCTGGCTGGCGGCCTGAACAGCCTCGAACTGCGGCTCATGGAACTGGCTCGCGTGCTCGCTGGCCAGCCGCGCCTGTTGCTACTCGATGAAACCCTGGCGGGTCTTGGGAGCGAAGAAGTCGAGGTGATCCTTGCTGTGATCCGCCGCCTGGCCGACGAAGGGCAGACGATCGTCATCATCGAACACACGATGCAGGCAATGGTTCGCATCGCCGACCGCTTCCTGGTGCTCGACCATGGCCAGGTGCTCGCGGTCGGCAAGCCTGCTGAAGTCGTCCGCGACCCGGCCGTGATCGAGGCCTACCTCGGCAAGAAGTGGATGGACCATGCTAAGCATTGAGAATCTGAACGCGGCCTACGGTGGCCTCAAAGCGCTTACCGACGTCTCGGTGACCGTCGGCGAAGGCCAGTTTGTGGCGATCGTCGGCCCGAACGGCGCAGGCAAGTCGACGCTGTTTAAGTCGATTTCCGGAACCGTCACACCGGTTTCAGGGCGCATCACCTGGATGGGACAGGATCTGCTGTCCATCCCTCCCGCGCGCCGTCCGTTGCTCGGCATCGCGCACGTGCCCGAAGGCCGTCAGGTCTTCAAGGAACTGTCGGTGCTGGAGAACCTCGAAATGGGTGCTCAGTCCGAGCGCGCCCGCACCGACTGGGATCGCAACCTCGAGCAAATGTTTTCGCTTTTCCCCATCCTGAAACAGCGCAGCAGCCAGATGGCTGGCACGCTCTCGGGTGGCGAGCAGCAAATGGTGGCAATCGCCCGCGGCATGATGTCCTCGCCCCGGCTCATCATGCTCGATGAGCCCTCCATGGGGCTTGCTCCCAAAATCACCGATATGATTTTCGAGCGGATCGAAGAGATTCACGCCAGCACCGACGTCGCCATCCTGCTGGTCGAACAGCGGGTGGCGGAGGCGCTCAGTTCGTGCAACTATGGCTATGTCCTGCAGACCGGCCGTATTGCGCTGGAGGGGCCGCCGCAGCAACTGATGGAAGACGAGCACGTTCGCGCCATTTATCTGGGCATGTAGATTCAAACCACTTACCTCAAGAGGAGACTAGTGATGGTCAATCGTTCAAAACGCAAGATGCTTACCGCATCGTCGGCCGCCCTTGCCGCTGGCGCGGCGCCCGCCATCGTTCGCGCGCAGGCCAAAGAGGTCAAGATCGGCCTTATCGTTCCGCTGACCGGCCCCTGGGCGCGCAGCGGCGACCTGATGAGGAAAGGCGCCGAAATGGCGATTGAGGATATCAACGCCGCAGGCGGGATCAAATCGATGGGTGGCGCCCGCATGCGCCTGGTCACCATCGACGCCGGTGAAAACGTTGAGAAGGCGAAGAACGCCGCGCAGCGGATGCTCTCCCAGGAGCCGGATCTCACCGGCGCCACCGGGGCCTGGCTGTCGTCGTTTACGCTCGCCATCACCGAAGTCACCGAGCGCGCCGAGCTGCCCATGCTCACGCTGTCGTTTGCCGACACCATTACCGCGCGCGGCTTCAAGTTTGTTTTCCAGACCTCGGTCACCGCCGGCACCATGTCCACCATGGCCGTTCCGGCACTGGTCGAATTGTCGAAGACCGCCGGCAAGGAAATCAA
>JAGWXN010000577.1 GCA_018969885.1 Betaproteobacteria bacterium
CATGATCAGCATGGGCACCCTGCTGCTGATTCGCGACCCGGCGCTGCGGGCGCGGCTAATCGACCAGCCCGGCGATCTGCGTGCCGCCGTCGAAGAGATGCTGCGATTCGTGAGCCCGGTGCAATTCTCCCCGCGCCGTGTCGCACGCGTCGACGTCGAGATTGCGGGCGTACCAATCCGCGCGGGCGAGGGACTCTTCCTGTCGCTCGTGTCTGCCAATCGCGATGAAGCGGTCTTTGCCGACTCCGACCGGCTCGACATCGACCGCGACAACACACGCCACCTGACCTTCGGCTTTGGCATTCATCAATGCCTGGGGCAGGTGCTCGCGCGGATTGAATTGCAGGCGCTCTTTCGCGCGCTGCTCGCGAAATTGCCCGCACTTGAGCTCGCAGTGCCTTTCGAGTCGATCCGCTTCAAGGACGACATGCAGATCTACGGCGTCCACAACCTGCCGATTCGCTGGTAAATCACCTGCCGCGCTTGGGCTACACTTCGGCTCGTCAGCCAATTCAAGGCGTGGGAGCAGGTCGTGAAGGTGATCGTTGACGAGGGTCGTTGTGTGGGCGCCGGACAGTGCGTCTGGGTCGCTCCGCAGGTATTCGATCAGCGCGAAAGCGACGGGATCGTGATCCTGCTGCAGGCCGAACCACCGCCCGAGCTTCATGATTTTGTGCGCGAAGCCGTTGCGGTCTGCCCAGCCGCCGCGATTCGTATTGAGGAATGACCCCAGCAGGAGAATCGTCCCGATGAAGCGCCGTTTGTTCAGTGCCCTGATCGCAGGGCTCCTTGCCAGCACCGCCGGACTTTGCGCCGCGCAGGATTTCCCCAGTAAACCGATCCGCCTGGTGATTCCCTTTCCGCCGGGCGGCGGCACTGATTTCGTCTCGCGCACCGTGGGTACCAAGCTGGGCGAGACAACCGGCTGGACCATCGTCCTCGAGAACCGTCCGGGTGCGGGCGGCAATATCGCGATCGAGTCGGTCTCCAAGGCTGCGCCCGATGGCTACACCATCGTGATGGGCCAGTCTGACAACATGATGCTCGGCCCCTTCCTCTACGCCAACGTGGGCTATGACTCGGTCAAGAGCTTCGAGGCCATTGTTCGCGTCTCGGCCGCCCCGCTGGTGGTGGTGAGCGCAGCCGGTTCGAAGATCACCGATCCGGTGTCGCTCGCGGCAGCGGGCAAATCGGCCCGTGGCATCACCTGGGGCACGGCTGGTAACGGTACGGTTGGCCATTTGTTTGGTGAGCAGATCAAAGCCGCCATGGGCATCAACCTGGTTCAGGTGCCGTACAAGGGCGCGTCGCCCGCGATGACTGATGTGATCGGCGGGGCGGTCGACGTGGCGATTCTGTCGGTGGGCTCGGTGCTTCCGCACATCCGTTCTGGCAAGGCGCAACCGGTGGCGGTGACCTCGGCCGCGCGCTCGCCAGTGGTGGCCGATGCGAAGACCTTTGCCGAAGCGGGCTACAAGGATGTGGATGTCATGATCTGGCTGGGCCTGTTTGCGCCCGCCGGAACGCCGGCGGCTATCGTCGCGCGGCTCAATGAAGCGGTGAACCGCGTGCTTGCCATGCCCGATATCCAGCAGAAGATCGTGGGGCAAGGGGTGTCAGTGGGGGGCG
>JAGWXN010000578.1 GCA_018969885.1 Betaproteobacteria bacterium
AAAGTGCCTGACGGCCGAGAGCGTGCGTGGGGTGGGGCTGTCCAGTCTGGCCTTGTAGTCCGGCCCGCGCACGACCTCGGGCGATTGCGTTTCGTAGAGGTTGAAGAACTGCAGGTCGGCCGCGTGTGCGATGAAACGCCGCCCGCTGCGAAAGCCGGGAATACCAACCCGCTCGGGCATGTGCTCCTGGCCATGCCAAGCATAAAACTCGGCCAGCCCCTCGGGCACGATGTCGTGCCAGATTGCCACTGCCCCGCTCATGGCAGCAGTCCGTTGTCGACCATCAGGCGCCGAATCTGCGCCCGCTCGGCCTCGTCTATGCCCAGTTGCGGCTCGCGCACCGCAGCACATTCAAACAAGCCCTGCAGCCGCAAAACCTCTTTCATGCGTGGCCGAAAGTCTCGGATCGGTGGCCGCCAGCAGTACCTTGCGATTGGGCCCAATTTCTCCCAGATGGCGCGGGCCTGGGCGATATCGCCGCCATGCACGCCTGCGTTCATTTCAACGAGCTCTTGGGTGAAGCTGCCGGCAAAGCCAATCAGCGCGCCGTGGCAGCCCATCATCATCGCTTCAAAAATAAAGGTGTCGCTCCCGGTCAGCACTCCGATGGGCTTGGGCAGCGATCCCGCAGCCTCTATGGTCGAGAGCGTCTGTGCCACATCGAATGACGCCTCCTTGATAGCGACCACCTCGGCAATTTCGGCCACCCGACGCAAGATTTCTGGCGAATAGTCCGGCCCCCAACCCTTGGGGAATTGAAAGCAAATGATGGGCAGATGCGCGGCATCGGCGATCGCCTTGTGATAGCGATAGATCATTTCGCTGGGAACCGGCGCTCCGCTGAAGGTGGGGAAGGGGGGAAAAACTGGAAAGCCTTCGACCCCCATGCGGGCATAGCGCTCGGCCTTTGCGGCGGCGCTGCGCGTCGAGCCCGCAACAATGCCCGACAAGAAAGGCACGCGTCCGCCAAGCGCGCCCAGGCACACGCGGATCACCTGCTCTTGCTCGTCCTCGCTCAGGGCGATCACCTCCGAGGCGTCCATGTTCATGGCAATGCCCGCTGGGCTCTGTGCGGCCAGCCCATCCATGTAGCGCTCGAGGCCGGACCAGTCGATCTCCCCGTCGGGGTGCATGGGCAGGAAGGGGGCGGCAATCACGCCGTGGCAGGGTCGCTTGAGCATGACTGGGCCTCAATACTGAATGACACCGTGGCGCATGAAACATTCGGTGATTTCATCGCAGTAGTCGGTGAAGCGTTGGCTGGTGATCACCGCCTTGTGGCGGGGGCGGGGCAGGTCGATCTCGATGATGCGCTCGATGCGACCGGGCCGAGGCGTCATGACGATCACCCGGTCCGCCAGGGCTACCGCCTCCGAGATGCCGTGCGTGATGAAAAACGTGGTCTGGCCACGCTCGAGCCAGAGCTTTTCAAGATCGATCCGCATCTGCTCTCGCGTCAGTGCATCGAGCGCACCAAACGGCTCGTCCATCATCAGCAGCGGGGGCTGATGGATCATCGCGCGCACGATGGCCGCGCGTTGGCGCATGCCGCCCGAGAGTTCGCGCGGCATGCGGTTTTCGAACCCGGCCAGACCCACCTTTGCGAGCAAGGCCCGCGCTT
>JAGWXN010000579.1 GCA_018969885.1 Betaproteobacteria bacterium
TCGATCTGCGGCCCGGCGACCGCTATTTCAGCGGCCGTCCGCTGTTTCACGCGGCGGGCACCACCATGTCGCTGCTCTGCTCCATCGAGGCAGGCGCCTGCTATCTGACCACTCCAAGCTTTGACACCGAGCAGGTGCTCGACATCATGGAGCGCGAACGCTGCACCCACACCAGCGGCAACGACACCATGTTCCTCATGATGATGAGCCATCCGAGCTTTCCTGCGCGATCATTTTCGCTGCGGGCGGGTTGGGCTGCAGCCACGCCCTCCGTGATGCGGCAGATCATCGAACGCATGGGGATCACCGGCCTCTGTTCGGCATTCGGCATGTCGGAGTGCGCGCCGAACGCCGCCATGGCACCTTTCGATGACGACCTGGAAACGCGCATCCACGGCTTCGCCCGCCCACTGCCAGGCGTTTCAATCCGGATCTGGTCCGAGGATCTCGGGCGCGACCTGGCCGCCGGTGAGGTCGGAGAAATATTGGTGAAAGGCTGGAATGTGATGAAGGGCTATTACAAAATGCCCGAGCACACCGCCAACACCATCGACTCCAACGGTTGGTTACACACCGGAGATCTGGGTGTGTGTGACAACGAGGGCAGGCTCGCATTTGTTGGGCGCCTGAAGGACTCTTTCAGGGTGGGCGGCGAAAATGTGGCGCCGGCCGAGGTCGAAGACGTGCTTCATCGCCATCCGGGTATTCGCCAGGCGCAAGTGGTGGGCGTGCCCGATTCGCGCATGGTGGAAGTGCCCGCTGCATACGTGATTCTGCAGCCCGGAATCGTGCTCACTGAGCCCGACGTGATCGCCTGGTGCCGCGAGCGCTGTGCAAATTTCAAGGTGCCAAGATATGTGCGCTTCATCGATAGCTTTGAGCACATTGGTATGACCGCAAGCGCAAAAATTCAGAAAAGAAAACTGCGCGACTACGTGATCCGAGACCTCGGACTAGAGTCGGTTGTCCTCACCGGACAAAGCGTAAAGCGGTGAGCGGGCAAACGCTAAACCGTGCCGAGCTGTCGGAGCTCCGGCAGTCGATCCGGCGCTCGATCGCGGGGCAAATGGCCGCGTTTCCGCGCGAGATGGCAGCGCATGGACGGTTCACTCCCGACATGGTGCAAACCTTCGCCGAGTTGGGCCTACTGGGCATCCGATTGGATGAGCGCTGGGGCGGCGCCGCCATGAGCCTTCGAGGGTACTGCGTGGTTCAAGAGGAACTCGCCAGGCTGTCCCCCATCCTCTCCCTGATGGTTTCCTCCACCAGCGGACTGGCGCCAATGGCCATCCAGCGTCATGGATCCCCCGAGCAGCAGCAGCGCTATCTTCCGCAGCTCTGTAGCGGCCACGCGCGCACCTGTTTCGCTCTTACCGAGCCTGAGGCAGGCTCCGATGCGGCCGCGATGACAACGACCGCCCATCGTGTGTCGGGCGGATGGCAACTCAACGGGATCAAGCACTTCATCACGCTCGCCGATGATGCTCAGCTGATGATGGTCATGGCGGTAACCGATCGATCCAAGCGCGCGAGGGGGGGCGTCAGCGCATTTCTGGTCGAGCTTCCCACCCCCGGCGTCAACGTTTCGCGCGTCGATCGCACCATAGGATCGGCTGCCTGG
>JAGWXN010000104.1 GCA_018969885.1 Betaproteobacteria bacterium
CTGCGGGAGGCGGTCCAGCGGCTCCCCGTAGAGGCGGGCGACAATCTTGAGCTCGAGCTGCTCGCCGGGGGAGGGGGCAGGGGGCTCGCTGCTCACGCTCAGGATTCGGTCGAGTAGACGTAGGGCCGTTGGGGCACCCGGGCATCACGAAATTGCCGCTGCGTTTGGGCGTCCTGGGTCCGGTCCCACCAGGTGGCGCGTCCTCGTCGCTGCTGTTCCTCAAGCTTGGGGTCCTGCTCCTTGAGCTCGCGGATGAACCGGGTGATATCTGACTCGTACATGGATGCTCTGCTCCTGGGGCCCAAAACCGGGGCAAGTTTGCTCGCTCGCCTGATCAACGCTATTATTTCAGATTCCCTGCCACACGATCCAGTCTCACGCCTTGGTGTCGGTGGCCCGTCGGGGGACCCATCGGTTGGCTGTGTGTGAATGCCCGCCGATCGCTGTCGATGCTTTGCGGCTCCTTTTTGGATGCCGCGGAGTCGGCGCGACGTCCGACCGATCGACCAGGGGGTGGCCCGGAAATTTTCCGGTGACTTGAAGAGGATGCTCTCGAGGCAGGGTCGTGTCTCGGGTCGTCCATCATAAACAGGAGTCGTGATGCGTCACTACGAAATCGTGCTGATCGTTCACCCCGATCAGAGCGAGCAGGTCCCCGCCATGATCGACCGCTACAAAGCGATGGTCGAGGCGCAGCAGGGCAAAATCCACCGGGTAGAAGACTGGGGTCGTCGGCAGCTTGCCTATCCGATCCAGAAAGTCGCCAAAGCCCACTATGTGCTGATGAATCTCGAGTGCGGCAAGCCCGTGCTTGACGAACTCGAGCACGCCTTCAAGTTCAATGATGCGGTTCTGCGGCACCTCACGCTGGCCATGAAGCGGGCGCACACGGGTCCCTCCCCGATGTGGAAGCAGATCCAGCGCGAAGAGGCTCGCAAGGTGGCCGCTGAGTCGGCCCCGGCGGCGCCTGCCCCCGCGCCGCAGGTCTGATCGGTTCGTTTGGGTCCGGAATCCAACTCGGTGTCGCTGCAAGCGGTGCTCCAGTCCATGCAGTCCTTGCGCTACACGCCAGGAGGCGTCGCCATGATCGATGCAGTCTTGTCGCATCGCTCCACGCAGCGCGAGGGTGGGCATCCCCGGCAGGTCGAACTCGATCTGTCGGCGCGCTTTGCTGATCGGGCTGCCGAGCAGCTGTCGCGTACGCCCCTTGGCAGCGTGCTTCGCGTGCAGGGGTTCCTTGCACCTCGCCGCCGCGGCAGCAAGTCCGTGCTGCTGCATGTCACCGAGTTCGAACACGACCCGACACCGGCATCCCTATCCGGATCCGCCTAAACCCTGTTCCGAATTTTTCTGAAAGGTTCAACCATGGTTATGCGTCGTGGCACGAAGGACAAAAAAGTCCGCCGCAACACTCAAAGCGCGCTTTTCAAGCGCCGCAAGTTCTGTCGGTTCACCGCTGAGAAAATCGAGTGGATCGACTATAAAGACGTCGACGTGCTGAAAGACTTCATCACCGAGACCGGGAAGATCATTCCCGCACGTCTCACCGGCACTCGGGCTCGCTATCAGCGCCAGCTCGGCGACGCCATCAAGCGCGCGCGTTTCCTCGCGCTGCTGCCTTACACCGACAACCACTGAGGAGGGGTGAACCATGCAGATCATCCTGCTCGAACGCGTTGCCAATCTGGGCCAGCTGGGTGACGTGGTCCGCGTCAAAGACGGCTACGCCCGCAATTTTTTAATCCCGCAGGGTAAGGCGCGCCGCGCCACCGATGCAGCGCTAAAAGAATTCGAAGCGCGTCGCGCCGAACTCGAGAAAGTTCAGTCTGAGAAGCTGGCGGTCGCCCGGTCGCTGGGCGAGCGTCTGTCTGGCTACACCTGGCAGACCACGGTCAAGGCCGGTGTTGATGGGCGGCTCTTCGGTTCGGTCACCAACTTTGATGTGGCCGAAGGGCTCACCAGCCAGGGCTACACGGTCAGCAAGGCCATGGTGCGCATGCCCACAGGCCCCATCAAGACCATTGGCGACCACAAGCTCGAGATCGCGCTTCACCACGATGTCGTGGTCGAAGTCACGGTGTCGGTGCTGGGCGATACCGCCTGATCGGGGTCGCGCTGGTCGGTTCCGCGCCAGGGCGGAACCGAGCCGCAGAAAAAGGGGCGCGAGAGCGCCCCTTTTTCGCTTGCGCTGCACGCACGCCTCAAGCTGGGCCGCCCGAGGTCGTGCCATGCACCGGGTGGCCGAGTCTGCCCTTTAACATTCCGTCGGACAGGCCAGTTGAATGGCTAATGAGGGTACCGGTCAGGTATTCTAAATAAGGGTAGACCCCTGCCGATTTTTTTTCCCTGGACCCCATGTTTCCCGACGCTTCCGCTGATCCCGAATTGATTGCCCGCGATCCCGAGATCGCGGCGCTGCGCACGCCTCCGCACTCCACCGAGGCCGAGCAGGCAGTGTTGGGCGGGCTGATGCTGGACAACACCGCATTTGACCGGGTTGCCGATCTGCTGCGAGAGGGAGACTTCTATCGGCATGACCATCGTCTGATCTGGCAGCAAATTGCGCGGCTGATCGAGCGCAGCCAGCCGGCCGATGTGGTGACCGTTCTCGAATCGCTACAGACCGCGGGTCACGCGGAGGAGGCGGGTGGTCTGGCGTATCTGAATACGCTCGCCACCGAAACGCCTTCAGCGGCAAACATCCGGCGCTACGCTGAGATCGTTCGTGATCGCGCAGTGCTGCGGCGCCTGATTTCAACCTCCGATGAAATCGCCACGTCGGCGCTCAATCCGCAGGGCCGCGACACCCGGCAGCTCCTCGATGAGGCCGAGTCGAAAATCTTTCAGATTGCAGAAGACGGCACCCGCGGCGAGGCGGGTTTCCAGCCGCTGCAAGACCTGCTGGGCAAGGTGGTCGAGCGCATTGATCAGCTCTACAACCAGGACAACACCAGCGACGTGACCGGCGTGCCCACGGGTTATGTCGATCTCGATCGTATGACCTCGGGCATGCAGCCTGGTGATCTGGTCATCGTGGCCGGTCGCCCCTCGATGGGCAAGACCAGCTTTGCCATGAACATCGGCGAACACGTGGCGATCGAGCAAGGGCTGCCCGTAGCGGTGTTCAGCATGGAAATGGGGGCCACGCAGCTGGCCATGCGTATTTTGTGTTCATCCGGGCGACTCGATCAGCAGCGAATCCGGACCGGCCGCCTGATCGATGATGACTGGCCGCGGCTCACCAGCGCCATCTCCAAGATGCAGGAGTCACCGCTTCACATCGATGAATCGCCGGCGCTCAACGCGCTGGAGCTGCGCGCACGAGCGCGGCGGCTGGCCCGTCAGTGCGGCAAGCTGGGCCTGGTGGTGATTGATTATCTGCAGCTCATGTCGGCGTCGAGCGCCGGTGAGAATCGCGCCACCGAAATTTCCGAAATTTCGCGTTCGCTCAAGGCGCTTGCCAAGGAACTTGATTGTCCGGTGATCGCGCTGTCGCAGCTCAACCGATCGCTCGAGCAGCGACCCAACAAGCGGCCGGTGATGTCGGACCTGCGTGAATCGGGAGCCATCGAGCAGGATGCGGATGTGATCATCTTCATCTACCGCGACGAGGTCTATAACCCCGATTCCACCGACAAGGGCACGGCCGAAATCATCATCGGCAAACAGCGTAACGGCCCCATTGGCACCGTACGCCTCACCTTCATTGGCGCCTACACCAAGTTCGAGAACTACACCTCCGGGCCGCAGCCCTGAGGGGCCAGGCGCGGGCGATCGTCGGGTTTGCGTGACTCACCCAAGGCCTGCGCTCGAAGCCCTTTCCTAAAGCGCATCGGCTGCGAAATCGGCCAGTCGCGAGCGTTCGCCCCGTTGCAGGGTCACATGCCCGGAGTGGGCCCAGCCTTTGAACCGATCGACGACATAGGTGAGGCCGGATGAACCCTCGGTGAGATAGGGCGTATCGATCTGCGCGATGTTGCCCAGGCACACGACCTTGGTGCCAGGGCCCGCGCGCGTGATGAGCGTTTTCATCTGCTTGGGCGTGAGGTTCTGGGCCTCATCAATGATCAGGAACTTATTGATGAAGGTGCGCCCGCGCATAAACGACAGGGCCTTCACCTTGATGCGGGTGCGCACCAGATCGGTGGACGCCGAGCGGCCCCATTCGCCGGCCGCCGGGTCGCCCTGCAGCAGCACTTCGAGGTTGTCCTCGAGCGCGCCCATCCAGGGCTGCATTTTTTCCTCTTCGGTGCCCGGCAGATAGCCGATGTCTTCGCCCACGGGCACCGTGGCGCGGGTCATGATGATCTCGGTGTAGCGACGGCTCTCGAGCACCTGCGTGAGCCCGGCGGCGAGCGCGAGCAGCGTCTTGCCGGTGCCCGCCTGACCGAGCAGGGTGACGAAGTCGATCTCCGGATCGAGCAGCAGATTGAGCGCGAAATTCTGTTCTCGGTTGCGCGCGCCCACGCCCCAGACGGCGTTTCGATGGTGGCCGTGATCTTTCAGCGTCTGAAGCACCGCGGTCTTGCCGACGATTTCCCGCACTCGCGCGGTGAGCGGCGTGTCGCCCTCGAGGTAGACGAACTGATTAAGCATCAGGCGGCTGATGAGCGGCCCGGTGATCCGGTAGAGCGTGTTGCCGTTTTGCTGCCAGGATTCAACGCCCTTGCCATGCTTGTCCCAGAAATCAGCCGGCAACTCGAGGATGCCGCTGTAGAGAAGATCGGTATCTTCCAGGACCTGATCGTTGAAATAGTCTTCTGCCGGCAGCCCGAGCGCATGCGCCTTGATGCGCATGTTGATGTCTTTGGACACCAGCACAACCTCGCGCCCCGGGTGCTGCTCCTGCAGCGCGCGCACAACGCCCAGAATCTGGTTGTCGGCTTTGCCCATGGGGAGCGATGCCGGCAGCATGGCCGCAAACGACTGGGTCTGGAAAAACAGATTGCCCGACGCGTCGCGGTTGCCCAACGCCGCCAGCGGCAGGCCGGCTTCGATCTGCGCGCCGGCCGCAGCGATCAGCGCATCAAGCGAGCGGCTCACCTGTCGCGCGTTCCGTGAGACCTCCGACATGCCCTTTTTGTGACCGTCGAGTTCCTCGAGCGTCATCATCGGCAGGTAGACGTCATGCTCGGCGAACCGGAACAGGCTGCTCGGGTCATGCATCAGAACGTTGGTGTCGAGCACGAACAGCTTGCTTGCTTCGCGAGCGGTTACCGCAGAGCGCCGCCTGTTACGGGTGGCGCCCTCCTGGGTGGCCGATTTCGCCGCTGCATGGCCCGCCGGAGTGCCCGGGGTGGGGGCCGGGGCCGGAATCGGGCTGGCCGGACCTGCGCCCGCGAGGGGGCGCGAGGGCGCGGCGGCGGCAGAGGCAGAGGCAGTGCGCGTGTTGGTTCGGTTGGATGGTCGTGCTGGCGCCTGCGCCGAGTTGGGTCGGGATGGTTGCCCGGCTAATGGTCCGGTGAGAGGCCCGGATCGCAGCCCGGATCGGGCAACGGGTTCTGCACTGGGTTGTGGGCGGGCGGCTTGCGCCGACGGGCGTGCGGCGGGCTTGGCGTTCGGGGCGGGGCCGGTTGCAGTACTTTTCCCCGCCGCTTTGGCGGCAAGCTTCTCGCTGGCGGGCCGCGGCTTCCGCGCGCCGCGGGCGGAGTCGTCCAGGATCGCTGCGGGACCGGTCGGTGGCTTGGGAAGCGGCATGATGTTCCTGGCTGGCGAGGTCTGGCCTCGGAGGGCTGGCTAAGGGGCAGGTATGAAGGGACGGCCTAAAGGGGCGGGCGAAGGGGAAAGAGCGCTATCGGGGCTGATCGCCCAGTGTCCCGGGCGTTCGAAGAACCAACCTTCGGGCAGCCCGGCGACGGATGCCGCCCGGTCAGACCGGGCTGCTGTGGGGCGCATGAATGAAGGACGTCAGATTGCGCGGGCCGCTTCGAGCACTTCCGCTGCGTGCTGCGCCACCTTGACCCCCCGCCACTCACGGACGAGACGTCCGCTTGCGTCAATCAAGAATGTGGAGCGCTCGATGCCACGCACCTGCTTGCCATACATGTTCTTCATTTTCATGACGCCGAAGAGCTCGCAGAGCGCTTCATCGGGGTCGGAGAGCAGATCGAACGGCAGGCCGAGCTTTGCGCGAAAGCCCTCGTGCGAACGCAGGCTGTCGCGCGAGACCCCGAAAATGGTGGCCCCGGCGTTGACGAAGTCGCCATGCAGATCGCGAAAGTCGCCCGCCTCGGAGGTGCAGCCCGGCGTGTTGTCTTTCGGATAAAAATAAATAACCACCTTGGTGCCCGCGAGGGCGGACAGGCTGACGGAACCTTGCGTGCCTGCAGCGGTGAAATCGGGCACTTTGCTGCCGATCTTGACGTTCAACTCGGGTTCTCC
Source organism: Betaproteobacteria bacterium (assembly GCA_018969885.1). Next base: position 6,382 of record JAGWXN010000104.1, read on the forward strand.
GGGGAATGACACAGCTTGGACAATGCCGGCGCGCTCGCGCAGGCTATTGCCGACCATAACACAGCCATAGCGGGCCCCTCATTGCAGACCGCAAACCGCACTCAGGTTGGGAGCAGGGCGGCCAGCACCCGCCGGCCCTCAGCAGCAAGGATGTTGTAGGTGCGGCACGCGGCAGGGGTGTTCATCACATCCAGCCCGATTCGGGCGACCGAGAGCGCGGCGCCCACTCTGGGATGCGGGAAACGCTGGCGAGCGCCGGTACCCAGCAACACGATCTCGGGTTGGTGGCCGAGGAGCCCCGCGATGGCGTGCTCGTCGATCTGATCGAACGTCGCAACGCTCCATTCCAGCACCGGACCATCGGGCAGCAGCACGAGCGGTCCTTCGCGGCGTTCCCGGTTGACCTCGACAAAGCCGGTGCCGTAGCCGGTGACGAGATTGAGCTGGGCAGGGAAATCTGAGTGAAGCTTCAAGGCGCGCCAGGGGATGTCAATGACTGTAAACGAGCTAAAATAACAGGTTGCTCACTCAACCGGCAAAGAACCCATGCGCCCCGGTGCGCGCGCGGGCAAGCCCCCAAGGCCTATGAAGACCATCCAGAAATCGGCGAAGCTTGCCAACGTCTGCTACGACATCCGTGGCCCCGTCATGGCGCGAGCGCGGGCGCTCGAGGAAGAAGGGCACCGCATCATCAAGTTGAACATCGGCAATCTGGCGCCCTTCGGGTTTGAAGCGCCCGAGGAAGTGGTGCGCGATGTGGTGATCAACCTGCCGGGCGCGTCGGGCTACTCCGATTCCCGCGGTCTGTTTGCTGCGCGGAAGGCCATCATGCAGTACGCGCAGACCAAATCAATTGCCGGCGTGCAGCTGGATGACATCATCACCGGCAATGGCGTATCCGAGCTGATCGTCATGTCGATGCAGGCGCTGCTCGATGCGGGCGATGAAGTGCTGGTGCCTGCGCCCGACTATCCGCTCTGGACGGCGGCCGTGAGCCTGGCGGGGGGCACCCCCCGCCACTATCTATGCGATGAGGCAAGCGGCTGGCTTCCTGCTCTCGATGACCTGGAGCTTAAGGTGTCTGAACGCACCAAGGCGCTGGTCATCATCAACCCGAACAACCCCACCGGCGCGTTGTATCCCGATGCCATGCTGAAGGCGCTGGTTGATTTTGCCCGGCGCCACGGCTTGATCATTTTTGCCGACGAGATCTACGACAAGATGATCTACGACGGCCTGTCGCACACCTCCATCGCTTCACTTGCTGATGATCTGCTGTTCATCACGTTCAACGGACTGTCGAAAAATTACCGCGCCTGCGGTTATCGCGCTGGCTGGATGATCATCTCTGGCAATAAACGTGTCGCCTCCGACTACATCGAGGGGCTGAACATGCTGGCCACCATGCGGCTATGCGCCAATGTGCCGGCCCAGTTCGCCATTCAAACGGCGCTGGGCGGTCGACAGAGCATCAACGACCTGATCAACCCTGGCGGGCGGCTCTATCGCCAGCGAGAGCTCGCCTGGAGTCTGCTTACTCAGATCTCAGGGGTCAGCTGCGTCAAGCCTCAGGCTGCGCTTTATCTGTTCCCCAAGCTTGATCGGCGGATGTATCCCATCACCGACGATCAGCAGTTCATTCTCGAACTGCTGGAAGAGCAGCATGTGCTGGTGGTGCAGGGCACCGGCTTCAACTGGCCCGACCCCGATCACCTGCGAATTGTGTTCCTGCCCAATGCCGATGATCTGCACGACGCAATCGGCCGGTTCGGCAGGTTCCTTGATGGCTATCGCCGGAGGCACGCCTGATATGAGTAACCAGTCCCCGATCCGGGTGGGTCTGCTGGGCATTGGCACGGTGGGTAGCGGCGTCTTCACTGTGCTCGCGCGCAACCAGGCCGAGATCATGCGCCGTGCGGGTCGCGGCATTGCCATCACCCACGTGGCCGATCTCAACGTTGAGCGTGCCCGTGACATCGCAGGTCCCGACGTGGTGGTGAGTGGCGATGCGTTTGCGCTGGTCCGCAACCCGGATATTGATGTGGTGATCGAGCTGATTGGCGGCTACGGGGTTGCCCGTGAGCTGGTTCTCGAAGCCATCGCGCATGGCAAGCATGTGGTCACCGCCAACAAGGCGCTCTTAGCCACGCACGGCAATGAAATTTTCCGGGCTGCCGCGAGCCGTGGCGTGATGGTGGCCTTCGAGGCGGCGGTGGCCGGTGGCATCCCCATCATCAAGGCGCTCCGCGAGGGGCTCACCGCCAATCGGATCGAGTGGATCGCCGGCATCATCAACGGCACCACCAACTTCATTCTGTCCGAAATGCGTGAGAAGGGCCTGCCGTTTGCGCAGGTGCTGGCCGAAGCGCAGCGTCTGGGCTATGCCGAGGCCGATCCCACCTTTGACATTGAAGGGATCGATGCCGCTCACAAGGCCACAATTCTTGCCGCCATCGCATTTGGTATCCCGGTCCAGTTCAGCCGCTGCCATGTCGAGGGCATCACCGCGCTTCAGAGCGAAGACATTCGCTATGCCGAGCAGCTTGGCTACCGGATCAAGCTTCTCGGCATCGCGCGCCGTCGCTCGCTACCCGAAGGCGGTGATGGGTTGGAGCTGCGCGTGCATCCCACGCTCATTCCGACGCGACGCCTGATCGCAAGCGTGGAGGGCGCGATGAATGCCGTGTGGGTGAAGGGCGATGCCGTGGGGCACACCATGTACTACGGCAAGGGTGCCGGCTCAGAGCCGACCGCGAGTGCGGTGATTGCCGATCTGGTCGATGTCACCCGCACTTTCAGCGCCGACCCAGGGCACCGGGTACCGGCACTCGCGTTTCAGCCTGAATCGCTCTCCGATATTCGCATTCTGCCGATGACGGAAATTGAGTCAGCCTACTATCTGCGCATGCGGGTGGCCGATGAACCGGGCGTTCTGGCCGATGTCACCCGCATCCTGGCCGATCTGCGCATTTCGATTGATGCGGCGCTTCAGCGCGAAGCCGGTGAGGGCGAAAACCAGACCGATTTCATTCTGCTCACGCACCGCGCCACCGAGGGGCGGGTCGATGAGGCTATCGCGCGCATTCAGGAGCTTTCCACGGTGCTCTCAAAAGTGGTGCGGCTTCGGATGGAAGAGCTGTCGTGAACTACCTCTCCACCCGCGGTGGCATGGCGCCCGCGCGTTTCTCCGATGTGCTGCTGGGCGGGCTGTCCCCCGACGGGGGGTTGGTCGTGCCCGAGCGCTATCCCCAGGTCGATGGCGCAACGCTCGCGCGCTGGCGCGAGCTCTCCTATGCCGAGCTCGCCTTTGAGGTGCTGAGCCTCTACGCCACCGACATTGAACCGGCGGTGCTTGCCGAGCTCACTGCGTCGGCCTACAGCGCGCAGGTCTTCGGCAGCGAGCAGGTCACGCCGCTGTCGGCGCTGGGTACCGATGGCCTTTATCTGCTGCATCTTTCGAACGGCCCAACGCTTGCCTTCAAAGACGTCGCCATGCAGCTCCTCGGGCGTCTTTTTGAGCATGTGCTTGGGAAGACCGGCAGAGAGCTCAACATACTTGGGGCCACCTCGGGTGATACCGGCAGCGCGGCCGAGTACGCCATGCGTGGCCGTCATGGCATTCGTGTCTTTATGCTGTCGCCGCACGCACGCATGAGCGCCTTCCAGGCAGCCCAGATGTATTCGCTTGCTGACCCTAATATTTTCAATATTGCGGTGGACGGCGTGTTCGATGATTGCCAGGACATGGTGAAGGCGGTGTCCGCCGACCTGGCCTTTAAAGAGCGCTATGCGATCGGCACCGTCAACTCCATCAACTGGGCGCGGGTGGTTGCGCAGGTGGTCT
>JAGWXN010000105.1 GCA_018969885.1 Betaproteobacteria bacterium
CCATCTTTTCAAACGAGGGCTTCAGCTGCCCCATGGCCTCAAGCGAGGCGTCCGGACGGATGGTTTCGTCATGATCGAGAATGGTGAGCCCGATTTCATCGTGCACCGGCACGATTGATCGCTTGAAGCGGCCGTCAGCGCGCGCGGCAGCCGCCAACCGATGCGAACGCACGCCCCATTCGTCGACCTGCTCGCGCGACCAGTCGTCGAGCGTGGCGATCAGGTCGGCGCCAATGCCCTGCGGAATGAACGCGGTGTCGAGATTGGTTTCAGGGTCCATCATCCAGGCGCCCCCGTCGCTGCCCATAGGCACCCGCGACATCGATTCAACGCCACCTGCCACGATCAGGTCTTCCCAGCCCGAACGTACTTTCTGTGCTGCGAGATTGACCGCTTCGAGACCCGAGGCACAAAACCGATTGATTTGCACGCCTGAGACCCGGAGATCCCACCCTGCGGCCAGCGCAGCGGTTTTGGGGATGACCGAACCCTGATCGCCGACCGGCGAGACGCAGCCCAGGACCACGTCTTCGACCAGCGATGTGTCGAGGTCGTGGCGCGACTGGAGCTCATGCATGAGGGTGGTGAGGAGCTTGACCGGTTTGACCTCGTGCAGCGAACCGCTGGACTTGCCGCGGCCGCGCGGGGTGCGGATTGCATCGAAGACGAAGGCCTCGGACATGACGGTGCTCCAGGTTGACGTGGACGGAGAGATCGGGCGCAATGCTGACCCGTTTGATCGTCAATCTTACAACCGTTGCCCTCGGAGCCGCCGATGCTGGAAAGAAAGCTGTTCAACGAAGACCACGCGATGTTTCGCGACTCGGTTCGCCGCTTTCTCGAAAAAGAGGTGCTGCCTTTTCACGCGGCCTGGGAAGAGCAGGGTTATGTTGATCGCGAGATCTGGCGCAAAGCCGGTGAAAACGGCTTTCTTTGCAGTTCTATCCCTGAGGAGTGGGGCGGGCCGGGCGCTGACCGGCTGTATTCGGTGATCGTGATGGAGGAGATCGCACGGGTGAATGCCACCGGGCTTGGCTTTGTGCTGCACTCGGAGATCGTGGCGCCCTACCTGCTTCGCTATGGCACTGACGAACAGAAGCGGCGGTACCTGCCCAAAATGGCCTCGGGCGACATGATTGGTGCCATTGCCATGAGCGAGCCGGCCGCAGGCTCCGACCTGCAGGGCGTTCGCACCACCGCGCTTCGCGACGGCGATCACTATGTACTCAACGGTTCCAAGACCTTCATTACCAACGGCTGGCATGCCGATCTGGTGGTGGTGGTTGCCAAGACCGACCCCGCAGCGGGCGCCAAAGGGACCAGCCTCTTCCTGATCGAGCGGGGCATGCCGGGGTTTGACAAAGGTCAACGACTGAAGAAGGTGGGTCTCAAGGCGCAGGACACCTCCGAGCTTTTCTTCAATGATCTTCGGGTGCCGGCTTCGCAGCTGCTTGGCAAGGAGAATCAGGGGTTCATTTATCTGATGCAGGAACTCCCCTGGGAGCGCATGCAGATTGCGATCGGCGCAGTGGAAAGCGCACAGGCAGCGATCGACTGGACCGTCGACTATGTGAAGAACCGGAAGGTGTTCGGCACTACCGTGGCGAGCTTTCAGAACACGCGGTTCCGGCTCGCCGAGCTCCAGACCGAGGTACAGATCGCTCGGGTGTTTGTCGACCGCTGTCTGGAGGCACTCATCGAAGACAAGCTCGATACCGCCACCGCTTCCATGGCGAAATACTGGTGCAGCGATCTGCAGGGCAAAGTGCTGGACGAATGTGTGCAGCTCCACGGCGGATATGGGTTCATGTGGGAGTATCCGGTTGCGCGCGCCTGGGCCGATGCTCGCGTCCAGCGCATTTACGGTGGCACTAACGAGATCATGAAGGAACTGATTACCCGTTCGATGGGGCTTGCGGCACCGAAGTGACCACGGGAATTTTTGACGCCCGGCAGCCCCGTCGATAGACTCAACGCCCATCATCAGAGCCACGCAAGCGGCTCTGATGCCAATCAACAGCGGGGCGCCGGCAAGGCTGGCAGCCGAAGCGGGACGTGGGGGACATGGAGTTTCTGCAACTGGCGATCGGTGGTGTCGCAATGGGCTGCATTTACGCGCTCATTGCCCTGGGCTTTGTCCTGATCTACAAGGCCACCGAAGTGGTGAATTTTGCGCAGGGCGATGTGATGATGCTGGGCGCCTTTGTCGCATTCACTTTCGCAAGCCTCTGGCAGTTGCCGTTCGCGCTGGCGGTTGCAATGACCCTCGCGGTGCTGGTGGTTGTTGGCGCATTGTTTGACCGCTTTTTGCTGCGGCCAATCATCGGTCAGCCCACGTTTTCCGCGGTGATGGTCACCATCGGGATTGGCTTTGTCGCCCGCGGGATCGCCACCATGGTCCCTGGCTGGGGGACTGATACTCATGCGCTGAAGGCGCCCTGGTCTGACGGCACGATCCACCTGGGCTCGCTGGTCGTGTCCTCCGATGACCTGGCGATCATTGCGCTCACCGCAGCGCTCTGCTTGGTGTTGTGGCTTTTTTTCAGCCGTACCCGCATTGGCATCGCCATGCAGGCGAGTTCGCAGAACCAGCTGGCGGCCTACTACATGGGTATTCCGGTACGCCGCATCAACACGCTGATATGGGGCATTTCCGCGGGCATCGCAGCCTTCGCGGCGGTGCTGCTGGCGCCGGTCACTTTTGTGCATTCCAACATGGGGTTCGTGGGCCTGAAGGCGTTCCCCGCCGCCGTGGTGGGGGGCTTTGGCAGCATCCCCGGTGCGATCGTTGGCGGTCTGATCATTGGCCTGGTTGAGGCCTTCGCAGGCTTCTATCTGCCCGAGGGCTTCAAGAGCGTGGCAGCGTACATCGTGGTGCTGATTGTGCTGGTGGTTCGTCCCTCGGGCATTTTTGCCGAGATGCGGCGCAAGAAGGTCTGAGGCGGCCATCGCATGCGATTCATTTTCAAGACCCGATACGAACAGGATCTACAGCTCTTTCGTGACCGCACCGAAGCGGGCTGGTACGGGCTCCTTCTGGTGGTTCTACTGGCTGCGCCTTTTGTCGTGCCCGAATACTGGCGTGCGCAGCTGGTATTCATTTACATCTGGGGCATTGTCGGTTTTGGCCTCATGCTGCTCAGCGGCTTTACCGGCCAGCTCTCCATGGGGCATGCGGCGTTCCTTGCGATCGGCGCCTACACCGAGACGCTGCTGCAGGCGGCCGGCTGGCCTTTTCTGCTGAGTGCGCCCGCCTCGATTCTGCTCGCGGCTGCGGCAGGCATCCTGATCGGGTTGCCTGCGCTGCGACTCACGGGCATTTATCTGGCCATTGCCACGCTTGCCTTCGGGTTCATCGTTGAGGAAGTGCTTGCGCGCTGGGAGTCGCTCACCGCGGGCAACTCCGGGCTGATGGTGCCACCGCTTAATCTGGCGGGTAGCCCGCTCACCGGCTCAAACAGTTTTTATTATCTGTGTCTCGTCTGTATCGTGCTGGTGGCGCTCGCTGTACGCAACCTGCTGCGCGCCCCCACCGGTCGCGCCTTCATCGCCATCCGCGACTCGGAAATCTCGGCGCAGAGCATGGGCGTGAATCTGGCCCGCTACAAGACGCTGAGTTTTGCGCTATCGGCTGGCATCACCGGCCTGGCCGGCGCGCTCTATGCGCACCAGATCCGCTTCATCAGTCCCGAGCAGTTCACGTTGTTTCTGTCGATCGAGTTCCTCATGATGATCGTGATCGGTGGCATGGGGTCGCTGCACGGTGCGGTGTTCGGGGCCATTTTCATGATCGTGCTGCCTGAGTTGATCGCCATCAGCAAGGACTATCTCCCGCAGGCGGTGGCCGAACAGACCGGGCTCAAGTCCACCGTGTTTGGCGTGCTCATGATTCTGTTCGTGCTGTTTGAACCGCTGGGTCTCTATGGAAGATGGGTGAAGATCCGTACCTGGTTCTCGCTCTTTCCGATGTACAAGGCCGGCATGTTCAGGCGCCAGAAGACCTACCAGAAGTCGGAGCGGGTGCACTGATGGAACTGCTTCGCGTCGAACAACTGACCAAACGCTTTGGCGGCCTGACTGCGGTCGATGAGGTGAGTTTTGGTGTGCGCGAGGGCGAGATCTACACCATCATCGGTCCTAACGGTGCGGGCAAGACCACCATCTTCAATCTGGTGAGCCTGATTTATCCGGCGAGCGCGGGGCGGATTGTGTATCGCGGGGAAGACCTGGCAGCGCTTGCGCCCGACAGGGTGGTTTCGCGCGGTATCGGCCGCACATTTCAGAACATCGAACTGTTCGAGCACGCCACGGTCCTTCAGAACCTTTTGATCGGCTGCCATGCCCAGGCGCAGCCGAATTTCATTGCTGAAATGCTTTTCCTGCCGTCAGTCCGGCGTCGCGAGGTCGAACATCGGCGCCGCGTTGAGAAGATCATCGACTTTCTCGATCTGCAGGTGCACCGGGACAGTCGGGTGGCGGGCCTGCCGTATGGCGTTCGCAAGGTGGTGGAGCTGGCACGGGCGCTCTGTTCGCAGCCCAAGCTGCTGCTGCTCGATGAGCCCTCGTCGGGGCTCAATGTCGAGGAAACCGACGACATGGCCTACTGGATTCAGGATATTCGTGATCTGCTGGGGATCACGGTGCTGATGGTCGAGCATGACATGAGCCTGGTGTCGCGCGTGTCTGACCGGGTGCTCGCGGTGAACTATGGCAAGGTGCTGGCCGAGGGTTCGCCTTCCGAAGTTCAATCGCATCCCGATGTCATTGCGGCTTACCTCGGAGACTGAACACGTGACCGACGACGTGATTCTCCGGCTGTCGAACATCGAGTCGAGCTATGGCCCGGTGCAGGCGATTCGGGGTGTGAGCCTGGAAGTCCGGCGCGGTTCGATCGTCACGGTGCTTGGCGCCAACGGCGCAGGCAAGACCACCATCCTCAAAACCATTTCCGGGATCATCGATCCGCAGAAGGGAACGGTGTGGTTCGATGGCGAGGACATCCAGTGCCGCGATCCCGATTGGGTCGTTAGGCGCGGCATCAGCCACGTGCCCGAGGGGCGCGAGGTCTTTCCCATGTTGTCGGTGCGTGACAACCTGATGATGGGCGCTTTCACGCGGCGCGATTCCGCCGGCGTGGCGGCCGATATCGAGCGGATGTACGGCTACTTTCCCATCCTTCGGGAACGTGCGGCCCAGGAGGCGGGCCAGCTCTCAGGGGGGCAGCAACAGATGCTCGCCATTGCGCGGGCACTCATGTCGCGGCCGCGCCTGCTGCTTCTCGATGAGCCCAGCCTGGGGCTGAGCCCCAAGCTCACGAAAGAGATTTTTGCGATCGTCAAACGGGTCAATCGCGAGGAAGGCACCACCATGTTGCTGGTTGAGCAAAACGCCAGCATTGCGCTCGCCACCGCCGATTTTGGGTATGTGCTTGAGGTGGGTCGGGTGGTGATGGAAGACCGCTGCGAGGCGCTGCTCCGCAAAGACGACATCCGTGAGTTTTACCTGGGCATGAAGGCAGAGTCGGCGCGCGGCGAACGTCGCTGGAAAAAGAAGAAGCAATGGCGATGACGACGCCCCAAACTGCACGCCCGCAGGGTGAGACCATCGGGCGCAAGTTCTGGCATGCGGTGCAGCTGCGAGGCGACCGGATCGCGCTGCGCCAGAAGGTGCTGGGCATCTGGGAAGAGCAGTCCTGGCGCGATCTGGGTGGACACGCCCGGCGCATCGCCATGGCGTTGGCGGCAGACGGTGTGCAGCCTGGCGAGGTGGCGGCCATCCTTGCCAATACCCGCCGGGAGTGGAGCTATGCCGACTACGGCATTCTTCTCGCGGGCGGGGTATCGAGTGGCATCTATCCCACCGATGCAGCCTCTCAGGTTCACTACCTGTGCGCTGATTGCGCGGCCCGGGTGCTGTTCGTTGAAGACGATGAGCAACTCGATAAAGTGCTCGAGGTGCGCGACCGGCTTCCGTTGCTGTCTCGGGTGGTGGTGTTCGATATGGAAGGGCTTGAGCGCCTCGACGATCCGATGGTGATGAGCCTCGAGGCGTTTGAGGCGCGCGGGGCGGCCCATGATGAAGCGAACCCTGATGAGTTCGAGCGCCGACTCGCCTCGCGCAGCCCTCATGATCTGGCCATTTTGATTTACACCTCGGGCACCACCGGCAAGCCCAAGGGTGCGATGCTCTCGCATAGGAATCTGTGCTCGGTGATGGAGCGCTTTGCGCCCGAGCTCTCGGCCGACGAGAACGACGACAAGATGGCGTTTTTGCCGCTTTGCCACGTTGCCGAGCGAATGGTTGGCCAGTTTCTGTCGCTTGAAACTGGAGCCCGGTTGAACTACGTTGAAAATCCGGAAACCATTGCCGAGAACATTCGCGAGATCGCGCCCTCCATCATTCTGTGTGTGCCGCGCGTCTGGGAAAAATTCTATTCCGCAGTATCCATCCGGCTCCGCGAGGCCACGCCACTTCAGCGCTGGGCCTATGGCGTGGCACTGGCGATCGGTTATCGCGTGGCTGATCGAAGGCTCGCCGGTCAGCCGGTGGGGGCGGGGCTCCTCGCGGCTTTCGGGCTGGCCCGTTTTCTGGTGCTGAACAATATCCGTAAGGCGATCGGCGTAAACCGCATGCGCTGGGCGATCAGCGGCGCGGCACCCATCTCGCCCGAACTCATTCGCTGGTATCACGCGCTGGGCGTACCGCTCTACGAAGGCTGGGGTATGTCGGAGACCACCGCAGGGGGATCGCTCAATCTTCCTGGCGCCATCCGCCTGGGAACCATCGGTCGTCCTCAGCCCTGGGCGGAAATGAAAGTGTCGGCAGAGGGCGAAATCCTGATCCGTGGCGATAGCGTCTTCATGGGATATCTCAATCAGCCTGAAAAGACCGCCGAAGCCATTGATTCCGAAGGGTGGCTGCACACGGGCGATGTCGGAACAGTCGATGCGGATGGGTTCTTCCGGATCACCGACCGGATGAAGGACATCATCATCACCGCGGGCGGCAAGAACATCACGCCCTCGGAAATTGAGAACGAGCTCAAGTTTTCGCCCTACATCACCGATGCGGTGGTGATTGGTGACCGGCGGGCGTTCCTGACCGCGCTTGTCATGATTGATCATGAAAACGTTGAGCGCTTTGCGCAGGAGCTCAACGTGCCGTTTACCAACTTTCAGAGTCTCTGCCGCACCCGCGAAGTGCAGGAACTGATTCAGGGCGAGGTGGACCGTGTGAACGCCAAATTTGCGCGCGTGGAGCAGGTGAAGAAATTCCGTTTGATCGAACACAAGCTCACCGCTGAAGACGAGGAGCTCACGCCCACCATGAAGTTGAAACGTAAGCTGGTCAATGAAAAGTATCGTGATCTGATCGAATCGATGTACTCTGCAAAATCCTGAAGGAGACAACCCCATGAACTCACGCAGACAGTTTCTTGAACTCGGCGCGGCCGGTGGCGTGCTCGCCGCGGTACCCGCCTCCAGTGCCTGGGCCGATCAGGGCGTCACCCGCGACCAGATCGTGCTCGGGTCTATCCAGGACCTGTCCGGGCCGTTGGTCACCCTTGGCAAACCCATTCAAAACGGCATGATCATGCGTGCCGAGCAGATCAATGCCGAGGGCGGCATTCACGGCCGTAAGATCCGCCTGGTGATTGAGGATTCTGGCTATGACCCGCGCAAGGCGGTGCTGGGCGCACAGAAGCTTCTGACCCAGGACCGTATCTTTGCGATGGTCGGATCGCTGGGCTCGGTGGTGTCGCTTGCCACCATCCCACTGGTGCTTGAAAAGAACGTCGCCCATCTGTTTCCCACCACGGCGCACCACGGTAACTTCGACCCATTCCACAAGCTCAAGTTCGCGCTCGCCACCCCTTATCCGCAGAGTACAGCGGTGGGTCTCAAGGAAGTGATGAAACTGACTGGCGCTAAGCGCGTTGGCATCCTGTATCAGGATGATGAGTACGGACTCGAGGTGTTGCGCGGCACTGAATCCGCGCTGAAGGATCTCGGACTCACCCTGGTTGAGCGCACCACCTATAAGCGTGGCGCCACCGATTTCGCCTCGCAGATGCAGCGCCTGCGCGCGGCCAACCCTGATCTGATCGTGCTGGGCACCATCGTTCGCGAAACCATTGGTGCCATGGCGACCGCGCGCCGACTGGGCTACACAGGGCAGTTCTTCGGGAGTCAGGCGGCTTATATGCCGGCGGTCCCGAAGGCGGGTGGCGCGGCGGTGGAGGGCCTGTTTGCCATCAGCGAAACGCCAGTGCCCTACCGTGACGATCCGTCCAATACCCGCTCGCTCAATGAATGGATGGACGCCTTCAAGGCGCGCTTCAAGGAAGACGCCGAGTTGTGGGCAGCCACAGGCTGGATGTACGTAGATATTTTCGCGCGCGCCGCTGAGCGGGCCGGCCCCAAGCTCACCACTGACTCGCTGGTGAAGGCGCTCGAGGACCACCCCTATCCGCGTGGATTCCTGGGTAATCCGGAGTTTGTTTTCGGGCCGCAGAAGCGTCTGGGGAACGATCAGACGCGACTGGCGCAGATTCAGGGAGGACGCTGGAAAACGGTGTCAGACTTCCTTCGCTGAAGCTTGGCGCATCTCGCTGGCGCTTTCGTCCGGGCAAGTCGCCCGGGCGGAAGTTGCCCGCGCAGCGTGAGTGGGCCATCTTTCGGCCCACGATCTCGAGGGTGGCCAGCGGGTCAGCCGACCGCAAACACCGCCGATCCGGTCGCGATCAGCGTGTGATGCTCGTTCTCCAGACGCATCTGTATCGACGCCGTGCGCTCGCCCATCCGCAGCACCCGGGCCGAGGCTGCGAAGCGCTCGCCCAGACCTTTCTCTAGATAGTCGATTCGCAGGTCCACGGTGTGAGTGCGCGCCAGTCGCGCGAAGACCTGCTCGGGTGCGGCATCACGATGACGCTCAATGAACGCGAGCATCACCGCAAGTCCGGCTACGGAGTCCAGCGCGGTCGCAATCACGCCGCCGTGAAGCTGCCCGTGAACAAAATGTCCCACCAGCTCCGGGCGCATGGCAAAGCCCAGAACGGGCTCGCTCGGGTTGAGTGACTCCACCCTGATGCCCAGCACTGCGTTGAAGCGGATACGCTCCTCGAAGGTGTCGATCACCGTGCGCGACAGCCAGGTCGCGCGTTCAGCGGGGTCTTGGGGCAGTTCGGCAAACGGTTTGGCGGACATCATGCAGCGATCACGTGCGGGACAAGAGCCCCATGGTTTTTGCGATGATGCCCAGCATCACTTCGTCGGCTCCGCCGCCAATGGAGGCAAGCCGGGAGTCGCGCCAATGGCGGTTGACCGAGGTTTCCTCGATATAGCCCATGCCGCCCCAGAACTGCAGGCACCAGTCGGCGGTTTCCCGCGCGACGCGTGCCGCCTTGAGTTTGCACATGGAGGCGAGCTGGGTCACATCCTGGCCTGCGATGTAGAGCCCGACCGTCTTGTGGAGCAGCGCCCCGGTGGCCTCCACTTCGGTCTGCAGTTCGGCGAGTTTGAACTGAATGAACTGGTTCGCCAGCAATGATTTGCCAAACGCCTCACGGCTCTTCAGATAGTCGATGGTTTCCTGGATGATAAGCGCGTTCTTCTGCCAGCCAGCGGCTGCCCACATGCGCTCTTCCTGAAACTGCATCATCTGGTAGGTGAAGCCCATGCCCTCTTCGCCGATTCGCCAGCGCTGCGGGACGCGAACGCTGTCAAAGTGAATCTGCGCGGTATCGGATGAGTGCATGCCGGCCTTGCGCAACTTCCGTGCAATGGTGATGCCGGGTGTATCCATGGGTACGCAGATCAGGGTCTTGTTGCGATGGGCAGCGCCCTCTGAGGTGTTAGCAAGGAGGCACATCCAGTCGGCCTGCGTGCCGCTGGTGGTCCACATCTTGCCGCCGTCGATCACGTAATCGTCGCCATCGCGGCGTGCCACGGTACGGATGGAGGCGACGTCAGAGCCTGCGCCGACCTCGGATACCCCGAGGCAGGCCACGCGCTCGCCGCTGATGGAGGGAGCGAGAAATTCCTGCTTCACCTCGTCAGAGCCGAAGCGCGCGAGTGCCGGTGTGGCCATGTCGGTTTGTACGCCGATTGCCATCGGGACACCGCCGCAGCGCACCCAGGAGAGGGCCTCGGCCATGGCGAGGCCGTAGGAGTAGTCAAGTCCCATGCCCCCGAACTCCACCGGTTTGCAGACCCCGAGAAA
>JAGWXN010000106.1 GCA_018969885.1 Betaproteobacteria bacterium
ACCATCCAGCGCTGTGCCCGCGCTAGCGCACGCTGGAGCGCAGCAATGGGCTGCCGATGCTGCGTGAGCGTGCGCCGTGCAGTAATGAAGGTGGTGTAGCAACAGGGGCCGCGAGTGCTCGCTGCATACACCACCGAAGCGAACCGGTCGCGCTCGAGCTGGCTAACGTAGGGTTCGAACAGCTGGATGACATCGACCGCGCCATTACGAAGCGCCTCGATCTGAGCGGTCATGGATAAGCCCTGTACCACCTGCCCGGCCGCCACCATGTGAGCCGGATCCATCCCGGCATTGCGCAGATCCTGTTGCAGACACAACCAGGGCGTGGGCACTTCAGAAACCACCGACAGGCGAAGCGAGGCCAGATCCGGCATCGACATCTGTCCGCCATGACGGGTGGCATCGTCAGCGCGCATCATGAGGAGAAAGGGATCACGCCCCACCACTTCGCCCAGGCAGAGCAGGGACGCATCGTCGTCGGGCAAGCGATCGCGGTCGCGGAGCACCCGCATCGGCCCCCCCCAAGTGAGATCAACATCGCCCGCACGAACCGCATCGATGGCGCCCCCGGGTCCACCTGGCGGCAGCCACTCGATTGTCAGATTCTCGTGCTGCGCGAAGTCGCCGGCCTGCAGCGCGTAAAGCGGCGCGTAGAACAGCGCCTCGAAATTTTCGGCGATTCGCAGCCGCATCAGCGGCGACGCTCAGCAACCGAAAGCGCGACCAGGGCGACCAGTCCGACCACCATCACGCCCAGCGAAACATGAACGGCGTTGCGGCTTGCGGCATACATGATGCTCGAGTAAGCCAGCCACGCACACGAGGCGCAAAACACCAAGGGTGTGAACGGGTACCAGGGCACGCGAAACTCATCGCCGCCCGAGGGCGCGCGACGCAGGATGAAGACTGCAATGCCCACCATCAGCAGAAAGCTCCAGAACACCGGCGCCGTGAATTCCACCATGGCCTCAAACCCATCGTGCTGCCACAGGCCAAAGACCACCAGGGCGACGCTCACAGCGCCCTGCACCAGCAGCGCAGGCACCGGCATGCCGGCCGACTCGTTCCAGCGTCCCATGAAGCGAAGCGCTTTCCAATCGAGCCCCAGCGCAAAGTTGCTTCGCGCACCCACGATCATGGTGGCGTTGATGCTGGTGAGGGCAGCAAGCGCCACGAACAGCCCGAGCGCCTTCTGGCCCAGCGGCCCGAACGCGGCGCCCATGACATCGGCGGCGGCGGCTTTCGACTGTGCAAGACCCTTCAAACCCAGGCCGTGGATGAGCGCAAGATTCACCAGCAGATAAATGCCGGTGATCACGAGCAGGCTCACAATGATGATGCCCACGATTCGTCTCGGTCCGCCCGCCACTTCCGCTGAGATATAGGCTGCTTCGTTCCAACCACCAAAGGTGAGCAGCACAAAGACCAGCGCCAGACCCGCCATGCCCAGTGCCGGTGTTGAACTGAACATGGGTGGCGTGGCGTCAGCCGGGGCGCTCACCGAAAAACCGGCGATCACTACCGCGAAAAGGCCGGCCACTTCAAACACCGCCAGCACGGTCTGCACTCGGCCCGACGCCTGCAGTCCGATCAGATTAACCAGAGTGAGCACCACCACAATGCCAATCGCCCAAATGGCCGATGAGTGTGCCCCCAGGCTGATCACCTTGCTCATGTAGTCGCCAAACACGAAAGCGAGCAGCGCGATCGAGCCAGTATTGATCACTGCCGCCTTCGCCCAGGCGTAGAGAAACGCCAGATGCCGGCCATAGGCGAGCTCGAGAAAGTGGTAGTCGCCCCCGGCATGAGCATGCCGCGTGGAGAGCTCGGCATAGCAGAGCGCACCTGCGATGGAAATGAGGGCACCGGCCACCCAGATGGAGAGCGCCCATCCAACATCGCCGCTCACGCCAGCCACCATCGAAGGTGTCTTGAAAATACCGGCACCAATGACGATGCCCACGATGATCGCGACGGCTGCGTAGGGGCGCAAGAGCCTCGCGGGCTGGCCGGCGCCAGCCCCGGTAACACTCGAATTCATGACGGGTTCGGTGCGAAGGCGTTACTTGGGAACGCGACGCCCTTCAAAGCCGTTGCTCGAGTAAAGGCCGACCTGACCTTTAAGCGTGCCCGCGTCGGTGTAATTTGCCTTCACGACCTGCAGCTGCCCGGTGGACGGTGCGAGATAGCGAAACTGCAGCTCTGCCCCTTCAAGCCGCGGGTCAAGCAAGGGTTGCGTTTTATCGCCCAGGGTGATGGTTCCGCCCACGCGCTGGTACTTCTGCGTGAGATTGAGCCTCACGTTCGCCTGGCCGTCCATGCCGTCGAGGTTCCATTGCCCCTCCACCTGAGCCGGTACGATCCAGAAGTAGCCAGAGCTGCCACCGAACCCACTGGCACTGGCGCTAAAGACCTGATCGGGTTCCCAATCGCCCATCGTGAAGGAATTCGTGACCAGGCGCGTGCCGGGTCGCATCTTGAGCAGCGTGGGGCGCAGCCGGAGATTCAGCTCGGGCAGCAGATACATCGAGATGACCGTCGCCTTCGAGAAGTCTTCCTTGAAGATGTCACCGTTGATGATGGTCACGCGGTCCGACACCCCCGCGCGCTCGGCGTTGCGCTTAGCGAGTGCTGCCATGTCGGGGTTGAACTCGATGCCAACAGCGCGTGCGCCGTGGATGCGCGCGGCCGTGATCGCGATCTTGCCGTCGCCTGCACCCAGGTCGAACAGAAGGTCGTCCTTGGTCACCTTGGCGACTTCGAGCATCCGCCGAACCAGGTCGTCGTTGGTGGGCACCCAGACCACGTCTTTGCCGGACTGTCCGACCTGGGGCTGATATTTGTCATCGCCCGACTGGGCGTTGGCCTGCAAGCCAATGGCGGCAAACAGGAGCGCTGCAAGGCCTGAGCGCAGCAGGCGGGTAGCGGCAGATGCATTCATGTCCGGTTCTTCCTGGGGTCGTGGGACAGGTGACGGGTGAGTGTGGCTGGCGTAGCGGCAGAGGGAGGGCACCGCGGCTTGACCCGCTTGGTTGCCTTCCATCCGCACGGGGCGACATCTTGAACCCTGACGCAGCCGCCGGCAAGTATGCCGGAAATCAGGGTCGGGACAGGCCGGCCGCACACCGGGCGAGACGCAAGCCACCGGACGTCCGGGGCGCTGTTATGCTTGCCTCCCTTTCGTCAAGCACTCCCATGACACAACTTGCCGGATTTGAACCCGCCGCCATTCCGGCGGAAGACGAGGCGCTGCGCCCTGAGGTGCGCGCCTTCCTCGCACACCACCTGGCGGGCCTATCGGCCGAAGCGCGGGCCCGTTCATGGTCGGGATACGATCCCGCATTCAGCCGGGCGCTAGGTGCGCGGGGCTGGCTGGGCATCACCCTGCCGCCCGAATACGGCGGCGGTGGCCGGAGCGCCTACGCGCGCTATGTGCTGGTTGAGGAATTCCTCTGCGCGGGGGCCCCAGTGGGATCGCACTGGATCGCCGACCGGCAAAGCGGGCCCTTGATCCTCAAGTACGGCACTGAAGAGCAAAGACGATTTCACCTGCCTCGCATCTGTCGCGGTGAATCGTTTTTCTGCATCGGCATGAGCGAGCCCAGCTCGGGCTCCGACCTGGCCAGCATTCGAACGCGCGCCCGCCGCAACGACGCAGGCTGGGTGCTGAACGGCCGAAAAATCTGGACCACCAACGCGCATCACAGCCATTTCATGATTGCGCTGGTCCGCACATCGGGCGAACCGACCGATCGCCACGTCGGACTCTCGCAACTCATCGTTGACCTGTCTCGACCCGGGGTCACCGTGCGCCCCATCACCGACCTGACCGGCGACCGGCATTTCTGCGAAGTATTTTTTGATGACGTGCAACTGGGCCCGGAGGCCTTGATCGGCGCAGAAGGACAGGGCTGGGCGCAGGTCACCGCGGAACTGGCCTACGAGCGAAGCGGCCCCGAACGCATTTACTCCTCCATGGTGTTGTTCGACGAGTGGCTGGCCTGGATCCGCACGCCTGCGGGTCAAAGCCCAGGCGCCACGCGCCTCGCCGGCCGAATCGCCAGCCATCTCGCCCCCCTTCGCGCCATGTCGATTGCGGTGACCGCAAGGCTGGCGGCGGGCGAAAGCCCGGTGGTCGAGGCCGCGCTGGTCAAGGATCTGGGCACCACCCTTGAACAACAGATTCCGGCCTTGATCGCCGACGATCTCGCAAGCCGCGACGATCCGTCACAGGTGCCGGCCGAGTTGTTGGCCACGCTCGCCTACGTCACCCGGATCTCGCCCTCGTTTTCACTGCGGGGCGGCACGCGTGAAATTCTACGCGGCATGATCGCCCGCGGCCTGGGGCTGCGCTAATGGCCCCCGTCCTGACCTCTGCCCCGACAGCCCAAGGAGCGCACGTATGGATTCGATGATCAGCGACGCGCTCGCAGCCCTTCTCGCCGACCGCTGCGGCGCCGACGTGGTACGCGCCATTGAATCGGGCGGTCCCGCCACTGAGCTCTGGCAGGCCATCTCCGAGGCCGGTTTCGCCGATGCCATGGTGAGCGAGGCACAGGGTGGTGCAGGGCTGTCGACCGAGGCCGTCGCAGGCTGCTGGATGCTCGCGGGGCGGCACGCGGTTCCCCTGCCGTTGTCCGAAACCATGATCGCCCGTGCGATCCTCACCGAGCAGGCCATCACTGTCCCCGACACCCCGATCGCGCTCGGCATCGGGCATCCCACGCCCGCCGGCACGTTGCGCGCGGCCGGTGTCAGCGGCGGCCGCACTGCGGGCGCTGTGCTCGTCACTGCAGCAGGCGACACCCGGCTCCTCGATACCGCCAGCGCTCGCAGCGAGCGGTGCGCTTTTGAACTCGACCTCACGCTCGAGTGGCCAGAATCTGCCTGGGCTGGGGCGCCGCGCCTGCCTGTGAGCCTGGACACCCGGCTCGCCCAGGCTCTGGTCCTGTCGCTTCAGATCGCCGGCGCGCTCGATGCTGTGTTCCGGCGGTCGCTCGCCTGGGCCAATGAGCGCGAGCAGTTCGGTAAACCCATCGGCAAGTTTCAGGCAATCCAGCACCAGCTCGCGCTGATGGCCGAAGAGTCGTTTGCGGCCACTATGGCGGCGCGTATCGCCTGCCTCCCCGAGCCAAACCGCGCCGCCTTGGCGACCGCTTCGCCTGGGTTGATCGGCGTTCTGGCCGGTATCGCACCGCTGCGCGTCGCGACGGCGAAAGCACGTACGAGCGAAGCCGCGTTACAGGTTGCACAGATGGCCCATGCCGTCCACGGCGCCATTGGCTTCACGCATGAATTCGACCTGCAGATCCTCACCCGCCGACTTCATGCCTGGCGGCAGACCGCAGGCAGCGAATCAGCCTGGCACGACCAGATCGGCCGCGCCCTGCTGTCGCCCGAGACCACTTCACTTGATCTGCTGCGGATGACCACCGACGTCGTCGCGGGTTAACCGGTTCGCATCCCGTCCGTTCTCAACGCCCTGTTCAGGAGACTTCCCTTGACCGACTTCCTTCAGATCAGCCGCGACGGCGCGATCGTCACCTGGACCATGAATCACCCGGCCACGCGCAATGCGCTCACTGGCAACACGGCCGTCGCGGAGATCGTTGCAGCGGCCGCGGCCGCCGCCGCAGACCGGAGCGTGCGCGCCATCATCCTGACCGGCGCGGGGCCCGTGTTTTCCTCGGGCGGGAATGTGAAGGACATGGCCCGTTTCGCAGAGCCCGGCCTCGACGCCGACGCGGTGCGTAATGAATACCGCCATGGCATCCAGCGCATTCCCCGGGCCATGTGGGCACTGGATGTGCCCATCATCGCAGCAGTCAACGGACCGGCGATTGGCGCAGGGCTCGATCTGGCCTGCATGTGCGACATGCGTATTTCGAGCGAGTCGGCCACCTTCGCCGAGAGCTTTGTTCGAGTGGGTATCGTTCCTGGGGATGGCGGCGCATGGTTGCTGCCGCGCGCAGTGGGTGCAGCCAAGGCGGCTGAAATGGCCTTCACTGGCGACCCGATCAGCGCCGCCGAGGCCCTGGCCTGCGGGCTGATTTCCAGGGTGGTGCCAGCCGACTCACTGCTTGAAGAAGCCCGGGCACTTGCCGCTCGAATCGCCCGTAATCCGTCGGGCATTCTGCGTATGACCAAGCGGCTCTTGCGCGAAGCCGTGCACAACACGCTCGATTCGGTGCTTGAAACCTCAGCGGCTTATCAGTCGCTCGCGCACATGAGCGCCGACCACCACGAGGCCGTGCGCGCCTTCATCGAGAAACGGCCGCCGAAATTCTCCTGAGCCTGGATCAGGACAGCACGCCAATCTGCCAGGGCACGAACTCGTTATCGCCCACCCCGAGCGACTCACTCTTCGAGCGCTCACCCGAGGCGATTTTCAGCATGAGCTGGAAGATCTGCTCGCCCATCTGGTCAAGGGTGGCAGACCCATCAATCACCTCGCCGCAGTTGATATCCATGTCGCCGGTCATGCGGCGATACATGGGCGTGTTGGTGGCGAGCTTGATGGTGGGCGAGGGGTAGGAGCCGAAACACGAGCCACGGCCCGTGGTGAATGCAATCAGGTTTGCGCCACCCGCAATCTGCCCGGTGGCCGAGACCGGGTCGTAGCCGGGTGTGTCCATGAACACAAAGCCATGTTCCGTCACCGGTTCGGCGTAGCGATACACCTCCATCATGGCGCTTGAGCCCGCCTTTTTTGCGCCACCCAGGCTTTTTTCGATGATGTTGGCAAGCCCGCCTGCATGATTGCCAGGCGACACGCGGCCGTTGATCTGCGTGTCACGACCTTCGTTGTACTTCAACCACCAGTCGATGCGTTCCACCAGCTTGCGACCGATTTGCGGTGTGCGCGCACGCGCAGTGAGCGTGTGCTCAACCCCGAAAATTTCCGGTGTCTCGGACAGGATGGCGGTGCCGCCATGCCGCACCAGAATGTCGACCGCTTTGCCCAGCGCAGGGTTGGCCGACAGCCCAGAAAACCCATCCGAGCCACCGCATTGCAGACCCACCATGAGATGTTCGGCACTACAGGGGGTGCGCTCGATGCCGTTGGCGAGATCGAGCATCTCGCGGATATGAGCAATGCCCAGATCAACCGCCGATTGCGTACCGCCCACGTCCTGCATGGTGAGGGTGCGCAGGGTCTTGCCGGTTTCCAGACCCTGGGCCTCGAAGAATCGGAGCAGATTGTTTCGTTCGCAGCCCAGCGACACCACCAGTGCACCGGCGATATTGGGATGACGGATATAGCCCGCGAGCGTGCGGCGGAGCAGGTCCATGGGCTCGCCGGTCATTTCCATGCCGCAGCCCTGGTCGTGCACGAACGCCACCACGCGATCAACGCCGGGCCACTGCGCCATACGTTCTTCGTGAAAGTGCGCTGCGATCTTTCGCGCCACCGTGGCTGAGCAGTTCACCGTGATGAAGATGCCGATCACATTGCGTGTGGCAACCCGTCCGTCGGGCCGCACGATACCCATGAACCGGGCGCGTTCGGCCGGTGCCAGCAATGGGGTGGGGCGGTACGCCTCGCCAAACGCATAGTCTTTCTGCACGTCGTCAAAGCGCAGATTGTGGCTATGCACCCAGCTCCCGGGTTCGATGTTTTCGGACGCGTAGCCGATCACCGTATCGTATTTCCGGATGGGCTCACCCACGCGGATCAGGCGGCTGGCAATCTTGTGCCCCGCTTCGATGGCAGAGCGGGTCGTGACCGACTCGCCTGGAACAGCGGTTCCGGCTTCAAGCGGTGTGCGCGCCACCACCACATTGTCGGCGGCGTCGAGCCGAATGACAGGCGAGGGGGCGCTCATGATCGACCTCAGCCCACCGCGCGACGCGCGCCATCAAGCGTGAAGCGGCGCAGACGCTGCCCCGCCTTCATCACCTGTCCGGGCAGCCCGCGACCAAGCAGGGTTTCAACCTGCCGAGCCACCTCGCACAGCTGATCGAGATCGATGCCGGTTTCATAGCCGCTTTCATGGAGCAGGTAGACCAGGTCTTCGGTGCAGATGTTGCCCGAGGCGCCTGGCGCAAACGGGCAGCCACCCAGCCCTGCGATCGAGGACTCAAACTCGCGGATACCCATCTGAAGACCCACCATCACGTTGGCAAGCCCCACACCGCGCGTGTTGTGGAAGTGAAGCGCGATGGCCATGTCGGGGAAGCGCCGCTGAAGTGCGTCGACCGCACGCTCGACCACCGGCGGCGTGGCCATGCCGGTGGTATCGCCCAGCGACAGATGACGCACACCCAGCTCATGGTAGGTGCCCGCAATTCGCAGCAGCGATTCCACCGGCGTGTCGCCCTCAAACGGGCAACCAAAGGCGACAGCAATCGCGCCCCGAACCGGTATGTTGAACTGATTTGCGATCGGTACGAACTCGGCCACATCGGCGAGCGCGCGTTCGATCGGCTTATTGAGATTGGCCTGGCAATGGCTTTCGCTTGCCGATACAAAGCAGGCCATCATGTCAACCTTGGCTGCGGCCGCACGTTCGGCCCCCCGCGCGTTCGGTACCAGCGTCGTGTAACGCACGCCGGGCTTACGCTGCAGCATGTCCATGAGTTGCGAGGCATCGGCGAGCTGCGGGATGGCGCGCGGCGACACGAACGACGTGGCCTCGAAGCTGCGCACGCCTGCGTCAACCAGCGCATTGATCACCGCAGCCTTGCTTTCGGTGGGAATGAATTCGCGCTCGACTTGAAAGCCGTCACGGGTACCCACTTCGGTGACCAGTACCGAGCGATCAACGGAATCGGTGGCAGAAAAACGCATGAGAAGCTCCCTGAAAATGGCTACGCGGTGACACCGCGCGCCCGGGCCCCTGGGCCTGGGTTAGACGATGCGGCTCGCGCGTAGCGCCTGAATGGATTCGTTATCGTAGCCCAGTTCGGACAGTACCGCGCTGGTGTCGCCGCCCAGGTCGGGAGGCATCCGGTGCACGCGACACGGATCGTCAGTGAACTTGATCGGAAAGCCCAGCACATCAAGCGGCCCGCGCTTGGGGTCGTCGATCGTGAGGCGCATCTGCTGATGCCGGATCTGCGGATCATCAAACACCTGTCCGATATCCAGCACCTTGCCGCAAGGCACGCCCGCCGCGTTGAGCACCGAGACCCAGTGGTCGATCCCGCGGGTGCGAGTCACCTGATTGATTTCGGCGTTGATGGCGGTACGTCGCTCGAAACGATCGCGGTTGGTGAGGAAATCGGGGTGCTCACGAAGCCGCTCGAGGCCCAACGCGGAAAGCAGCTTCACGTAGACCGCATCATTACTGGGCGCGATCGCCACCTGGCCATCGGCCGCTTCGAACAGGCCGTAGGGCGCGACCAGCCCATGATCGTTACCGTTACGCTGCGGAACCTGGCCGGTTGCAAAGTGATTGGTGGCCATGAAGGCGAGCATGCTCACCATGCTGTCGGTGAGCGCGGTGCAGACCTCCTCGCCCTGGCCGGTTCGGCCGCGCCGGATCAGGGCTGCAAGCACGCCCATGGCCGCATAGGAACCGGCGACCAGATCGGAGATCGGCGGACCGACGCGCATCGGGGCACCATCGGCCTCGCCGGTGACACTCATGAGCCCGCTCATGGCCTGCGCAATGAAGTCAAACGCCGGACGGTCGGCGTAGGGCCCGCTCAATCCGAAGCCCGTGACTCGACACACCACGAGATCAGGCCGGAGGGCCTTGAGTGTTTCCCGATCGAAGCCCATCCGGTCGAGCACGCCCGGACGGTAGTTTTCCACCAGCACATCGGCGCTCTCAATGAGCCTGCGCAGCACCGCCTTGCCTTCCTCTCTCCGCAGATCGAGGGTGACCGAGCGCTTGTTGCGATTGAAACTGGCGAAGTACAGCGAAAAGCCGTTTTGCTCCTCGCCCTGAGAGCGGATCGGATCACCGCCGTCGGGGTCTTCGATCTTGATGACCTCCGCTCCGAGGTCGGCAAGAAACATCGAGCAGAACGGCCCTGCAAGGATGCGTGTGAGATCCACCACGCGGATGCCGTCCAGCTGCATGGCGACCTACTCGACCTTCACGCCCGAGCGCTTGGCGACATCGCCCCAGCGCGCATAGTCGGCCTTCACGAAGGCAGCGAAATCAGCCGCCGTGCCGCCCCCCACCGACACGCCCTGGCCCACGATCTTCTGCTGGATATCG
>JAGWXN010000580.1 GCA_018969885.1 Betaproteobacteria bacterium
CGTAGCAGCACACACGTTATGGCTGCCGATGCTCAACTTCAACCGGCGAAACGCAGTCGAGAACCCCATTCCGTCCAGCATCAGCTCGGAAGGCAGCGGATTCTGGAGCAGCACGCTCGTCGCCACGGCGACAGGCGAGGCCTGGATGGCGCTCTTTCAGGGCAATGGTCGCGTTCGAAGTGAGGCGTCCAATACGCTACGCCTGCGGGTGGCACCTGTAAGCACAGCAGACCTGGCCTCCCGCTTTGCCGATTCCTATTACACCGCAGCGCGCTGGGAAGCGAACCTGAGCGCGGGTACGCTGTTGGATCGTCGCAGCGGACTGATGTGGATGATCTGCTCGGCGGGCTGGAGTTTCAACGCCACTGCGGGACGTTGCGATCCGGCGGCAGGGCAGCCCGTGGTGCGCCCGTTCCGGGACGCGCTCGCCGAGTCGCTGGCCGTGAATCAGGACTCCTCGCGGAACCGCGGCTATTCAGACTGGCGAGTACCCAACCGGGCAGAGCTGGCAAGCCTGGTGGATTGCGTGCGCTGGCGCCCTTCCGAGGGCGGTAGCGCCGGCTGTACCGATGCGGCGCTGAAGAAACTGGTTGACCTGGATCTTACTGGTGCTGGGTCGTTCTGGACCTCATCCTGGGTGCCTGGAAATGAGGTGTTCACGATCGATTTCAGCACCGGTGCGATCGGATTGGAACCGGATCTCACGATTCCGTTCCGTGTGCGCCTCGTTCGCAACGCCCGCTGAGACGCTACACTCCTCAGGATCCAACTAGGCTTTCTCACATGTTTGAACGACTTGTCGCGGTCAGTCGCGAGCAACACGGCCATCTGCGGGTTCGCCCCGCAATCGGATTCGGGTTTTCAAGCAAATTTCATCTCGCATCGCTTGCGATGCAGGAATTCGTGCGCGCGTCCGCGTTTTATCCAATCGTGTTCCTCGACGACCGCGAGCGCGAGGCCTTTCGACCGGTGGCGCTACTCGGCGTGGAGTCGGGCGAGAATCTGTGCGTCGACCCCGACGGGGCCTGGCTGAAGGGCGCCTACATTCCCGGCATTCTCAGGCGCTATCCTTTCGCGCTTGCAGATACCGAGCGCACTGACGAATTCGCGGTCTGCGTCGATGCCGGTTCAGGTCTGCTCGATGAACATGAGGGGCTGCCGCTCTTCAATGCCGACGGCGCACCCACCGAAACGCTGGAGAACGTCAAGCGATTCCTGGGCGAACTTCAGCAGATGGATACGCTCACGCGACAGTTTTCCGCATTCCTCGCCAGTCACAACCTGCTTCGCCCGCTGAATCTTCGCGTCCAGGTGGCGGGGTCGGCGCGCGATATCGCGGGCAGCTACGTCATCAATGAGGAGCGCTTCGACGCGCTGAACGATGCGGTTTTCCTCGAAATGCGTTCGCTCCGGTACCTGCAGCCGATCTACGCGCATCTGTCGTCGCTGCCGCAGATCGACCGTCTGGTGCGACTCAAAGAGGGGCGCCTCACCGCGGCCTCGTCGTCCGAGCCCACGCCGGCGGCATTGCCTGCCGCAGAGTCGCCCCCTCCCGACGAGGAGGCTGCACCGCGGCCCCGTGCGCGGCGCCGTGCCGCTGCGAAGTCCTGA
>JAGWXN010000581.1 GCA_018969885.1 Betaproteobacteria bacterium
AATCCCAGGATGGCTGCTGGCAAGAAGGCGATCAGCACATTGATCGCAAAGCGTCGGGCCATCCGGTCGCCCAACAGGCCGGTCAGGGTGCCCAGCAGGCGGGTCCTGAAATAAACGATCACTGCGCCCATTGCGCCGGTCTGGATCGCGACATCAAAGACCTTGGCCTTTTCGCCCGACATCCCCAGTAAGGCGCCGGCAAGGATCAAGTGCCCGGTACTCGAGATCGGCAGGAACTCGGTCAGCCCCTCGACAAGCCCCATCAGGGCAGCCTTCAGGAGCAGCGGCAGTCCGACGAGCCAGGTCATTCGATCGGCTCCCCGGCGGGTGTGACGCCCACCAGCGCGGTCTCCAAGGACCCTTGCCGCCTGAACAGCAGATCCCACACCGGATGGCCCAGCCGCAGGCCACGGGCCTCGAAGCGGGTGAGCGGCCGCCAACCAGGGCGCGGTGCGAAACCCCTGCACCCCTCGACCGAGTCCTCGAGGACAACCGCTTCGGCTGTGTTTTCCAGGGTGGGTTCGCCCGCCAGGACTTCGAGCATCCAGCGGGCGTAGGGTCCCCAATCGGTGGCGCAGTGCAACACCCCCCCTGGCTTGAGTCGGGAGGCGATCAGGCGAACCACCTCCGGTCGGATCAATCGCCGCTTGTGGTGTCGGGCCTTGGGCCAGGGGTCGGGAAAGAAGACATGCACCGCGCTCAACGACGCTGGCTCGATCATTTGCTCGAGTACCGCAATCGCATCATGCTGAATCAAACGGATGTTCCGTAATTGCGATTCCTCGATCCGCCGCAATAGCGACCCGACACCTGCCGGATAGACTTCAATGCCGATGAAATCCACCTGTGGGTGGGCGCGCGCGATGGTCTCAGTGGTTTCGCCCATGCCAAAACCAATTTCCACGACGCGAGGCGCCGTTCGTCCGAACACCGCATTAAAATCGAGGCAATGGTCACTGAAGGGGAGACCGTGAACCGTCAGCAGTCGTTCGTAAGCGCTTTTCTGCGCCCGCGTGAAATGGCCGCGCCGGCCGGAGTAGCTGCGGATCGGCGGGTGATCGGTGGCGTGCATGGCGAGGGATTCGCGACGGGCGGGAAGTCGTTGACCGAGCAGGATTTTACTCGGTCGGGTCCGGCCGTCTCGCGCGTTGGGTGCGCGACTCGCCGAACGGGCCTGTGGCATCGCCTGGGCGCGATCCTCACAGCGCTGACGCTGACCACGATCGCTGCCTGTGGTGGCAGTGCGCCGCCTGAAACGGGCGCCGATCCGCTCGTGGCCGCGCAGATCGAGACGCTGCTTCCCGCCGAAGAGGGTGAGCAGGTGGGCGTGTTCGTCGCATTGGGCGGCGCCCAGGCGGCCGCTGCGGCGATCTCTGCCGGCGAAACGGTGTCGTTTCCCGTCGACCCGGATGGGGTGCGGGCGGCGCTGCAGCGCGCGTTCCTCCAACAACTCGTCCAGGCGGTCGAGCAGGCGGGCAGCCCCTCGGCGGCTGCCGCGGTCGGATCGAGCGGCTGCGATCGCGGATCCCTCAGCGATCGGATCGCCCGGGCAGTCTCGCCTCGGTCGGCGAGCGCGGTCCGAATCGATCTGACGGCGTGCGAGCTCCGCTT
>JAGWXN010000107.1 GCA_018969885.1 Betaproteobacteria bacterium
GCGGGCGCCGCTTGCAGAGGGGCTGGTCGCACGCGGGATGCATGGCTGGCCCAGTGTCGAATGGGATGTCGGGGTCTTGGCCGACTGGCTCCACGCACTCCTGCCCGCGGGGTTCTACTACAAGACCTTCAAGTGGCCGGGCTGGGCCTGGCCGCTCTATGAGTCGCTGATTCGTCGCGCAGCCGGATTGGGACGCGCGCCGCGTACCGCAGGCGGCCCCTTGGTTGAGCGACGTCATGTGCAGGCCGATGTGCTGGTGGTGGGGGCAGGACCTGCTGGGGCGGCGGCGGTGGCGCAGCTGCTCGCCGCAGGCTGCTCGGTGATCTGGGCCGATGATCGTGCCTCGCCCGGGGGGGCGCTCGGTGCAAGTGCCGAGCCCGCCGATCGCACTGCGCTTGACTCGATTCGCGGGGACGCAGGCCGCTGGTCGTCTGCGCCGGGTCTTCGCAGGCTTGCCGCCACGACGGTGGTGGGTCTTCATGATCACGGCCTCGCGATTGCGGTCGAGCGCGACGGATGGTCGCGTGAATGTCTGTGGATGATCCGAGCCAGCGCCGTCTGCCTGGCCACGGGTGCCTTCGAGCGTGGCCCGCTTTTCGAAGATAACGACCGTCCGGGGGTGATGACCGCCAGCGCAGTACGCTCGGCGCTGCATCGTTATGCCGTAGCCCCGTGTCGGCATCTGGTGCTTGCGGCGAGCGATCTGTCAGCGTCGCAGGCCGCGCTCGAGGCGCATGACGCGGGCCTGCAGGTGGTGGCTGTCGTATCCCCACGCCTCGCCGCGGCGCCCGCCATGCTTCGTGAGGCGATACGTGACCGGGGCATCGCGCTCATCGAGGGACAAGTGCTTCGCACGCAGGGTGGGCGGCATGGGTTGTCGGCTGTCACAGTAAGTACGAGCGGCGCTACGCGCACGCTTGCGTGCGACGGACTGGCGATCTCAGGCGGATGGAATCCGGCGCTTCAGCTGTATGTGCAGGCCGGCGGCGTTGCGCGCTACCACGCGGCAAGCGGTGCGCTACGGGGCGAGCCCGACGACCGGATGCCGGTGCTCGCAGGCGCTGTGGCGGGCGCGTTATCGACTGAAGCTTGCGCAGAAAGCGGCAGGCAAGCGGCGCGCAGGCTTCTTGATCGATTGACAGGCGTGCGATTGGCGGGCGTGCGCGCACCCGGGACGTCGGTCGCACCGGCTTCAGCGCAGCAGGCGGGCGACACCCGCCCGGGCGAGGCTCCGGCGCCCTCGGCTCATACGACCGAACCGCCGCCTGACCCGTCCTCCCTCAATGCCGCCCGCGTATTGGTCGATCTTGCTGGGGATGTGACGGCGGCCGATGTCGCGCTTGCTTCGCGCGAGGGTTACTCGGCGACAGACTTGCTCAAGCGCTACACCACGCTGGGCATGGGCCCGGATCAGGGGCGCTCGGCCGGGGTCGACGGCCTGCTGCTCCTCGCCCGGCTTGAAGGCCGTGATCCGTCGTCACTGCCCCCCACGCGCGCACGGCCGCCCTTCGTACCGGTTGCCTTCGGCACACTGGCTGGATCCGACCCCGGTCCGTTGATCCGGCCGATCCGTGAAACGCCCATCACCGGGTGGCATCGCGATCAGGGGGCGGTGTTCTATGAATCCGGTGCCAATTGGCGACGGCCTGGTTATTACCCGCGAGCGGATGAGTCGATGGACGATGCCGTGCGCCGCGAATGCCGTGCGGTTCGGCAGGCGGTGGGCGTCTACGACAGTTCGCCACTCGGTAAGTTCGAAATCGGCGGCCCTGATGCTGCGGTGTTTCTCGAGCGCGTGCTTGCCTGCCGGGTCTCCGATCTGCAGCCAGGTCGCGGCCGCTACGCGCTCGCGCTCCGAGAAGACGGTCGTATCTTCGATGACGGCACCGTGTTCCGGCTTGACGACAGACGGTATTGGCTGAGCAGCACGGCGGGCAATGCTGATGCGATGGCGAGCTGGCTCGAGTACGCGCGCCAGTGGCTGTTCAAGGGGGCGCTGCGGGTGATGATTGAGCCCGTGGCATCGCATTGGGCCGATATCGTGGTCTGCGGGCCGCGAGCGCGCGAGCTGCTTTCGCGATTGGTCGCGCGTGAGGTGCGCGCGCAGCTTAACCGCGAGTCGTTTGCCTTCATGCGCTGGCGGCCCATGACGGTGGCGGGCATCGAGGCGCGCGTGTTTCGGGTGAGTTTTACCGGTGAAATCAGCTTTGAGCTGTGCGTGCCCGCTTCGCGCGGGCTTGCGCTCTGGGAGGCGGTGATGGCGGCGGGTGCCGATCTGGGCATTGAGCCGGTAGGGTCGGAGGCCAATCATGTGTTGCGAGTTGAAAAAGGTTTCATCTCGCTCGGCCATGAAGTGGACGGCGACACGAACGCCGATGATCTGGGTCTGGGTTGGGGCGTGCATTGGGACAAGCCTGACTTCATCGGACGGCGCTCTATGGCGCGTGATCGGGCTCAGCCTGCGGCCCGCAGGCATCTGGTCGGGCTTGAGTGTATCGACCGTGGTCCGCCCTTTGAAGAAGGTGCTCAGCTGCTGAGTGGCGATGCGGTGCTGGTTGCGGGCCAGTGCAAATCGATCGGACTGGTGACCGCCAGCGTACACAGCGAAGCACTGGGCCGGCCGATCGCACTCGCCTTGCTCGAAGCGGGGCGACTGAGAATGGGCGACGTGGTGCAGGTCACCCAGGCGCAGCCGATGCGAGCGCGCGGGCGGCTGCCGACTGCCGGTGCCTCGGGCGACGCGGTTTGGCCCGGTGATCCCGTGAAGGGCTTGAGCCTTCGCGCGGCGCGGGTGGTGGCGCCGATCTTCTTTGATGCCGAGGGCGGGAGGATGCGTGGCTGAATCGCCCGCGAGGCTCTCGCTCGAGCGGGCCCCGCCCAGGGCCTTGATCTCGGTGCGTCTCGACCCTGCTGCGGAGTGTCACTGGATGGGCGAGGCACTAGGTGTTGAATGGCGGTCGCAGCCCCTGATGCTCCACCATGCGCAGCGCTGCCGTTGGTGGTCAACCTCCCCGGGCGTCTGGCTGATTGAGGGGGCGGCGGAGGACGAAGCGCGACTTCATCGATTGCTCGAATCGGCGGGCGTAGCCCGCCTGGCGCTTGTTACGGTGGTGAGCGATGCGTGGGCAGGGCTACGCTTGAGCGGATCCGCCCTGGCCCTCGCCGATCTGCTCGAACGCGCGGGACCGGTGGGCTCAGAGACGCTGGCGGGGCGCTGCCTGGCGACCCGGCTGGGTGCCTTCGCGGTCACACTGTTTGAGTCGCCGTCTGCAGAGGAGGGGCATGGCCCTGCTTCCAGGCAGATTGAACTGTGGGTGGAGCGGCCGCTGCTCGGGTCTCTCGAGCAGTGGCTGATCCGGCTTGATGCGCAGGGGGCGCGCTGAGGGCAGCGCTGACCCTTACGCCGCGTCGGGCTTCGCCGCGACGCGTTTTTTGAGGGGACGGATCGCGCGCCGCGTGGGGTCGCGACGAGCGTCATCAGTGGAGGCTTCACCGGTAGACGGAGCCTTGACCGTTGTACCCGAGGCTGCTGTCCCGGAGGACGCCGCCGCCTCGGCCGCCACCACATGCCGGTGGAGGAGCGCAATCAGCCCCGAAAACACCTTGGGCGTGCCCGCCACGATCTGCTCGGAAAACAGGTAATCACCCTCTGCGCCGAAATTGCCCACCATTCCGCCCGCCTCGGTGATGAGGAGACTGCCCGCCGCGGCATCCCAGGGCGCGAGGCCCAGCTCGAAGAACCCATCGAGGCGACCGGCTGCCACATAAGCGAGATCGAGCGCCGCGGCCCCGGGGCGGCGAAGCCCTGCGGCCCGCTCCATGACCACCCGCATCATGGCGAGGTAACCATCGAGCATGTCGAGCTTTCGGAATGGAAAACCGGTTCCGATCAGAGACTCTTCAATGCGGATCCGCTTCGAGACCCGGATTCGCCTGCCATTGAGATAGGCTCCGCGACCACGCGAAGCGGTAAAGAGTTCATCTCGCGATGGGTCGTACACCACCGCCTGGGTGACCACGCCCTTCTGCATAAGTGCGATGGACACCGCGTATTGCGGAAAGCCGTGGATGAAGTTGGTGGTGCCATCGAGGGGGTCGATGATCCAGATGTGTTCAGCCTCGCGCGGATGGCCCGAAGCCCCCTTAGGATCGTGGCCCGATTCTTCGGCGAGGATAGAATGGTTCGGATAGGCGGTGCGTAGCACCTCGATGATGGCCTCTTCCGACGCGCGATCGACTTCTGTGACGAAATCGTTGCGCTGTTTGCGGGCCACCGCCAGCGTGTCAAGGTCGAGGCTGGCTCGGTTGATGATTCGGCCGGCCTGCCGAGCGGCCCGGACCGCTGTGTTGAGCATCGGATGCATGAACGCGTCCTGAAATACATCATTTTAAGGGAAGCTGATGCACGGGCTGCAGTTCGATCCACCAGAAGCGTTTTCAAGAATCCGTTTCGTGCTGGTTCAGCCCAGTCATCCGGGCAATGTTGGGGCCACTGCCCGCGCCATGCGGGTGATGGGGCTGGAGGAGATGGTGCTGGTCGATCCGCGTTTTCCCGACGTGCTCTCGCACCCGGACGCCATCGCTTTCGCGAGTAACGCCACGGGGGTGCTCGCGCGAGCCCGGGTGTATGCCACCCTGGAAGAAGCGCTTGCGCCAGTGTCGTTTGCGGTGGCGGTCAGTGCGTCATCGCGTGAGTTTGGCGCCACGCCGCAGACGCCTTCCGCGGCTGCGCGCGAAGCGCTGCGCGAACTGTCGATCAATGGTGTTCATCAGGTGGCCTTTGTGTTTGGTCCGGAGCGCACCGGGCTTTCCATTGAATCGGTGGGCCGTTGTCAGTCGGTCACGTCGATCCCAACCGCGCCTGGCCATGGTTCGCTCAACCTGGCGCAGGCGGTTCAGGTGATGGCCTATACACTTTCCTGCGAGGTTGCCACGCCCATCGAGCCCGATTTGCCGTGGCAAGGACGCCTGGCCACGCATGAAGCGGTCGAGCGGGTCTTCGGACACCTGGAGCGCTCCCTGGTCGCGGTCGGCTTCATCGATCCCCGGTATCCCAAGAAGCTCATGCCCAGGCTCAGGCGGCTGCTGTCGCGCACTCGGCTCGAGGTGGAGGAGGTCGATATCCTGCGCGGCATCTGCACGCAAATTGACCGACAGGCCGCGCTTCTTGACGAAGCGCGCCGTCAACCCTGAGCGAGCAAGGTTTCCCGTCAGCGCCTAAACTCACTGCCCTTGAGTGGGTCGGACCGGCGAGCGGCGTCCGCCCCGAGGTTGACCTGGCCCGGAGTGTAATGATCATGTTCGAGCGACTGCGCGACGACATCGCAGCGGTAAGGGAGCGCGACCCAGCGGCGCGTTCAACGCTCGAGGTGTGCCTGTGTTATCCCGGTATCCACGCGCTAGCGTTCCATCGCCTGGCCAACCGCCTGTGGCGGGCGCACTGGACGACCGCAGCGCGCTGGGTTTCGCACCTGAGTCGCTTTCTCACCGGCATTGAGATTCATCCGGGCGCGACCATCGGGCGGCGAGTGTTCATTGATCATGGCATGGGCGTGGTGATCGGCGAGACCGCCGATGTTGGCGACGATTGCACCATTTATCAGGGGGTCACTCTGGGCGGTACTTCGCTGGTACGCGGATCAAAGCGTCATCCCACCCTTGCACCCGGGGTGGTGGTGGGGGCAGGCGCCAAGGTTTTGGGGCCTTTCACCGTGGGAGAGGGGGCGCGCATCGGCTCCAATTCGGTGGTGGTGAAGGAAGTGCCTCCCGGCGCAACGGCAGTGGGGATTCCGGCTCGGGTGATCGAGAGCGAAGAAGCACAGCGCCGCGAGGCCCAGGCTGCGAAGATGGGCTTCTCCGCCTACGCGGTCACGCAGTCGGCCGATGACCCGCTGGTAATTGCGCTGCACCGACTGATCGATCATGTCGCCGATCAGGATCGGCAGATCGAGGCGCTTCAGGAGGCGCTTGGGCGGGTGGGAGCCGAAGTGCAGCGCTCGGGTGCGCACCCGCTTGATGTACGGTCGCTCAATCGGATGGTGGAGTGAGCGGCAGGGGCCGATCCTGTGATTGGCTCAGGAGCAATCCTGGCGGCAGGGCTGTGCTGGTTACGGGCTCATTTCCCCGGGCGAAATCGTAGTGAAGATTCTGTTGGTTGAAGACGAAGTACGTATCGCCGAACTCATCGTCCAGGGGTTTGAAACCGCTGGACATCAGGTCAGCCACTCGTCAGACGGAGAGTCAGCGATCGAGCGCCTGGCGGCCGATCGCTACGACATCCTGATCCTCGATCTCATGCTTCCCGGGATCGACGGGATCGATGTGCTCCGCCAAGTTCGTGCGGCAAAGTTGGAAACAGCGGTGATTATTCTGAGTGCAAAGGCCGAGCTGGGGCACCGGCTAGAGGGCTTCGAACTCGGTGCCGATGACTACGTCCCAAAACCTTTCTATCTTGAAGAGTTGGTCGCACGGGCTCAAGTTGTTGCGGCCCGACGCAGCTATTCGCCCGCGAACAGCAAGGCAATTCAGGTGGGGGGGCTGACGCTCGATCTTCTCACTCGTTCGGTTCATTGGGACACCGGTTCCGCCGTCTTGACCCCTAGGGAGCTTCACCTGCTTGTAATGTTCATGCGGTCGCCCGGACATATTTTTTCGAGACAGCAAATTCTTCGGGAAGTTTGGAATATTGCCTTTGATCCGAACACCAACGTCGTTGATGTCTGTCTGCAACGCCTTAAACGCAAGATCGATTTTGTCAGCCTGCCCGAGGGTGTCGTTATTGAGTCGATACGCGGTGTCGGCTATCGACTGAGGTTACGACTTGCCGATGAGTAAATCGCTCAGACTGCATGTCTTCTTTCATATTCTCATTGCGGCAATAGCGATTGTTTTTGCCAATCGACTGATCGGGCAATATATGCTCTCCGAGCAGTTGACCGAGCGTTTGAAGCGGGAAATGGCGCTGACTGTTTTTCGTTGCGCGAATGATCTTGAAGATCATTCGCGGTACACGCTTTGCGCTTCAAGCCTAGACAGGGGAAGCCTCACCGCTTCAATGGCTGACTACCATGGGCTCTGTCCTCCATCACTGGCTACGGCCGGGCCCGAAATCATCGATATCTGTCGCCACTTTCGAACCGACACCGCCTACTGGACCGAGGTCGAGGTTGAGTCAAAACAAGGTGCGTTTCTGAGCGAAAAAATGATCGGGTCTGAACGATGGTACGCGGCGCGTTCGAGTTACGACTCCGACGCTGCGATGATCGTTATGAAGCGCTCTGATATCTTGGGGTTCTACCAGCAAATTTGGAGTTTGCGCGACCGGAATCTGGTTTACGTCGCCCCCTTCGTATTGCTGACTCTGATTCTTGTCGCCCTTCACGTCACAGCCGTTGTGATGCGGCCAATCAAGCAGATGCAGGCATCAATGTCATCGCTTGATCCGGACAATATCGGGAAGTCTGCTCTGCAGCCGGCCCGATTCGTGGAGTTCAAGCCTTTCATCGCTATCTTTGACGAGCTTAGAACGCGGCTGAGCTCAAGCTTCGATCGTACTCGCCGTTTCGCGGGTAACGCTGCGCATCAGCTGAGAACGCCGCTGACTATCCTGCGAGGTAATGCCGAGCAGTTGATTCAGGATATGCCTAACGGGTCCCCCAGCCAGATTCGGGCGCGCATTATGAGCGATGAGATCGATCGCCTGAACGATACCGTTGAAAAACTGCTACTGCTTTCACAGGCTGACTCGGGGAGCCTCACTCCGCAGTTGGAGGCTGTCGATTTAAGCCAAACGCTCTCGGAGTTGATCGAGGGTTGGGATTCATTTAATTCTGGACTGCAAATCCAGGCCTTTATCGAGCCAGGTATTCATTGGCGCTGTGACAAGGTTTTACTGTACCAACTACTGCTGAATCTGTACGACAATGCAGTCAAGTACAACACCCCTGCAGGGTGGGTAGAGGTTGCCCTCAGTCGGCAAGCGAATCAGTTCAGATTGACGGTGACTAACCCTACAGCGGGGTTGTCCGACGACCTTCTGAACAATGCATTCGAGCGCTTCTACCGGGGTAAGTTGCCTGGAGGACGGCCTGTCGGCGGTCACGGCCTCGGGCTTAGCATTTGCCTTGAAATTGCCAGAGTGCACCAGGCGGTACTGAGCGTCCGTTCGGGATCCGGCAACGTATTTGTGGCTTCGCTGGCTGGACCGCTTGATCCAGTGCTCTCCCCGTCGTAATGCGTTCAGGTCCTCAAAACGAGAGGCTTGCGCTTAACCAGACTCGGTTAATCACCAGTGACCCATCCTGATCCTTGCCTGTTTCAACGTTGGCGTTTGGATTGACGCCGGTTCGGCGTGCCCACGACGCCCTGAAAGATAAACCTTCGGCAGCTATCCAGTTGGCAGACAAACCGCCGCCGCGCAGGTAGTAGCGATTGAGTTCGGGGGCACCGCGGTAATCATTGCGTACATTGATTTGAACCGATCCAACGTCATAAAACCCGGCGATCGTGACCGCAGGAATGACGCGCCAACGTAGCTCTACATTGGCCATTTGGCCAGTTGCACCAGCAGCTTCGCCACTACCGTATGCCCGGATACCGCTAGAGCCACCCAGCGTAAATTTTTCGGACGAATCAAGGTTCTTGCTAGCCCACTGCCCGGATACTGCCGCAAATACAGAAATGTCCTGGGTGATTGATTGTTCCTGACTTAGTTTGAAGCGGACTTTGGTGAATTTCCCTGCGGGACCTGCATCCTTGGCCAGCGTCTGTTCGTTTGGTGAACCCGTGAGGTTTAGCGCTCCCGACGACAGACCGATGCTTGCGACGGTAACGCCCGACTGGCCCATCAATTCGGTGTCCCGGTTACCAAGGATAGTCAGCGAAAAAACCCGGCTTGAATATTTGGATGACAGATTGCCCAGGGCAAAGTTGGTGAAATCTCTTTGATCTGCAGCCAGGTTCAAATACAGGTTGCTGGTACGCGATCGGATAAGCGGGTAACTCAAATCGAGACCCGTAGTCGTTGAATCTCCGTTTGCATTCAGCTCCTTGGGCAGGCTAATGACGTCGTAATTCAGTTGTGAGGCGTTCAGGCCGAACCGGAACCCATGCAGACCGATTGGGAAGGTTGCCGCGGCACGCCCGTATTTGCTGCCCGCGGTGTCGGCGAATTGCGTGTTGAACACCCCCCCGGGTGCCGCAAAATTGTTGACGCTGAACATCGCAGCGGTGCGCCTGGATCCGGTTGCGTAGGAGCCGGTGTTTTCGTGACTGATGTTGCTTTCCAGAAACGGCTTTTCTAACGCCTGCAGTAACAGATCAGTCTCGGCTTGCTTCTCGCCCTCGACAAGATTTCCCGATACGTAGACCCCTGAGATGTCGTTGGCGATTAGCAGGCCCCGGTCGATACCCGCGGCGCTCATCGGGCTTCCCGCGGGCTGGCTCGCTTCGATGATCTTGCGAAGGGATTGCAGAGAGCTCGGACGCGGTACGGTCCCCTCGATACGGACAGACCCCATCACAGCCTCGATCACTTGAATGGTCACCACCCCGTTGACGATATCCTGTTCGGGCAAGAAGACCCTGACCGTCCACCCCGCCTCGCGGTAACGCTTCGCCACGCGTGCCGCGACCTCCTCAAGTTCCGCAAACGATAGCGGACGTCCTAGGTAGGGTGCGGATACGCGCTCGAGTTCAGCGGTAGCGATGATCGTGTTACCCGTGATCCTGAATTGACTGACTGTAATGCGGGGACCTGCCGACGGGGGTTGCGCCTGTGGGCGTTTAGGCTGGGTGGGAGGGAGCAGTCGCGGGAGGCGAAACTGCTGCTCACGGTCGATTTGTTGTTGTAAGGAGCCTGCGTCGACCTGTGCGCCAACCGCCCCAGTCCAGACAGTCAGGCAGCCCGCAAGAACGATTGCAATTGCGTGAGACCCGTTGGGCATGTGTTGCATCACTTGAAAGCGCTTAAGTGTGTTCGAATCCATTGCATCGCTATCCTGTCGCGCGTGTTAGCGGGGGGTGGGGCGTCGATTGTGTCACCACAGCACTGGTCCTTTACCCGCCTGTGGTGATTACGACGGTCACGGGGAGTGAGATCGCAGCCGTCGATTCGATGACCAGAGCCTCTTGCTGG
>JAGWXN010000108.1 GCA_018969885.1 Betaproteobacteria bacterium
AGCTCCAGAACCCTTTGACCGGACGGTGTCGGTTAATGCACGTTTCCGCAGCCGCACCGACGGGCAGCCCGCCAGCCGCCTGACGGGGAGAGCAACCATCAATGCGGCACTGCGCCATGACCTCCGCCGGCTTGGGTGGTTCGCCTGGTTACAGTCGACAACCCGAACTGGCCGGCGCGACCTGAAAGCGCTCCCGCTTAGCGGATTTTGCGCGCTGCGGAAGAGCCCGGGTCACGGTTGCGGTTTTTTACAGTCGAACTTTAAAGTATATCGCGGTCGCATCCGCTGATAGCCGAGCGGGCTGCTTACCCAGCGTCGAACTCGCGAAGCCGCTGACCGGTGAGTTCATGGTGCGCGCGAATCGCGAACCGGTCGGTCATGCCGGCGATGTAGTCAGCGATCGCACGCTCGCCCAGCCGGCTGAACCGTTCGCGATGCTCGGTGGGCAATGCCTGGGGCTCTTCGCGGTAGCTTGCGAACAGCTCACTCACCACGGTGCGCGCTGCGCCCATCACCGCCTCCACGCGCGGGTGCTGATAGAGGCGTTCGGCGAGAAAGCGTTTGAGCTGGGTGAGGTCGCGCCGGATCGAGGCGGAAAACGCCGCGAGCGGCGGGCTCGCGCGCACCTCGGCAACGTCTCGCACGCCCGCTGCCGACACCCGTCGCAAGGTCTCGGCGGTCAGGTCTTCGATCAGTTCACTGATCATCCGGCGGATGATCTCGTGCACCTGCCTGCGCTCGGCCAGCGCCGGATAGCGCTCGAGCACGGTCCGGCTGTGACGCGCGAAAAGATCAACCGTCTGGAGCGCCTCCAGGTTGATCAACCCGGCCCTCAGGCCGTCGTCGACATCGTGGTTGCTGTAGGCGATTTCATCGGCGAGGTTGGCGATCTGCGCCTCCAGACAGGGGGACCCCCCGCGCAGAAACCGCCCCGCCACCTCACCCAGCGCCCGCGCGAGTTCAGGCTGGCAGCGCTTGAGGATGCCCTCGCGGGTCTCAAAGCTCAGATTGAGCCCGTCAAACGCCGCATAGCGCTGCTCTAGCTCGTCGACCACGCGGAGCGACTGCAGGTTGTGTTCAAAGCCCCCCCAGCTCGCCATGGCTGCGTCGAGCGCGTCCTGTCCGGCATGGCCAAACGGCGTGTGCCCCAGATCATGAGCAAGCGACACCGCCTCGGTCAGATCCTCATCCAGCCCCAGCGTGCGCGCGACCGTCCGGGCAATCTGCGCCACCTCGATCGAATGCGTCAGCCGCGTACGGTACAGATCACCTTCGTGATTGATGAACACCTGCGTCTTGTATTCGAGCCTTCGAAAAGCGGTGCAATGCACGATCCGGTCGCGGTCGCGCTGAAAAGCGGTCCGGCCCACAGCCGGGGGCTCCGCGTGCATTCGGCCGATCGAGCGAGCTGGATCGGCCGCCCAGACGGCGCGCGTCGACCCTGTGAGCCCGACCACTTCTGGCCCGGGCGCTCAGTGCGCCGCCGAGCAGGCGCGCAAGGTCTGATGCACCAGCTCGGCGGGTGCTGAACGCACCACCGCGCGGCCCAGAGCCTCCAGCAGCACAAACTTCGGGATGCCCTGCGAGGCCTTCTTGTCAACGCTCATCAGCTGCACATAGCGCTCGGCAGGCCAGCCTGGCCCCTGAACCGGCAACCCCGCAGCCGCCACCGCAGCCCGGAGCCGCTCGGGCACGGCCGCGTCAATCAGCCCCAACCGATTCGACAGGTCGGCTGCCATCACCATGCCGGTTCCCACCGCCTCGCCGTGCAGCCACTGCCCGTAACCGGCGCCCGCCTCAATGGCATGTCCGAAAGTGTGACCGAAGTTCAGAATGGCGCGTAAACCCGACTCGCGCTCATCAGCCCCCACGACACCCGCCTTGATTTCGCAGGACCGGACCACGGCAGCGGCAAGCGCGGCCGCATCTCCGGCACGGAGCCGCGCCATGCCGGTTTCCAGCCCCGCGAGATAGTCGGGGTCGGCGATCGCGCCGTGCTTGAGCATTTCGGCGATACCCGCCGACAGTTCACGCGGAGGCAGGCTCGCAAGCGTGTCGGTATCGGCGAGCACCAACCGCGGCTGATGGAACGCGCCAATCATGTTCTTGCCGCGCGGGTGGTTGATCGCGGTCTTGCCGCCCACCGATGAGTCGACCTGCGCAAGCAATGTCGTGGGTACCTGGACAAAGTCGACGCCGCGCTGATAGGTTGCCGCGGCAAACCCCGCCGTGTCGCCCACCACACCGCCGCCCAGTGCCACGATCAGGCAGCGACGATCGAACTGTGCCGCGAGGAGCGCATCGAACACCCGGTTGAGGGACGACCAGTCCTTGTGCTGCTCGCCCTCCTCGAGTGCGATCGTGATGGAGGCCGCCGGCGAGGCGAGCCCAACCGCCCTACGCAGCCGATCTCCGTACAGGGCATCGACCCGTGCGTTGGTCACGATGGCGACCTGCCGACCGGCGGCCAGCCCGGCGAGCTCGGCGCCGCCGTCAAGCAGTCCCGGACCCACCAGAATCGGATAGCTGCGTTCACCCAACGCAACCTCAAGACGATGAACACTCATGAAAGGATTCCTGGTAGGGGGGATTCAAGGCGGACCCGTGAGGGATCGCCCCAGGTTCGCTCAGGCCGCATCGGACACCGACGGGTCGGTCGGCCGGGTGTCGGCCGCGAGGTCGGGGGGCAGGGCCGCCAGGATGTCTGCAACGGTTCGATCGACCGGCTGTCGGCCAGTGGAAATGACACGGTGCGCCACCTCGCGATAAAGCGGGTCGCGCTCTTCGACCAGCGCCTCGACACGCGCCCTGGGATCGCTGGTGCGAAGAAGCGGCCGCGCCCGGTCGCGTCGCAGCCGCTGCCAGAGGTCACCCACCCCGGCCTGCAGATACACCACGAAGCCCTCGCGGTGGAGCCGCGCGCGGCTCTCGGCATTCAGCACGGCGCCGCCGCCCGTGGCAAGCACACAACCCGTGGGCTGCGTGAGTTCCGCGATCAGCTGCGCTTCGCGACGGCGAAAGCCGGCCTCTCCCTCGAGTTCGAAGATGGTCGAGATCGGAACGCCACAACGCCGCTCAAGCACGGTATCTGCGTCGACAAACGGGCGGCCGAGTGCCGAGGCAAGCCGCCTGCCGACGGTGGATTTTCCTGATCCCATCATGCCGATGAGAATGATGTTGCGCACGGTTACGGATTAAATCAGAAAAGGCCCCCGTATAATTTGGGATCCCCCGCCGCAACCGGGCGCGCACGCCGCGCCGGCTTGTCATGACCCGCCGATCGCCCCCGCCTGACTCTGGATCCGTGCCGCCCCCCGCCAAGCGGCCCTTTCGCTTAGGACGGCTGCTGCTCGCGCTCGCCGTGGCACCCTTTGCGCTTGCCGCTGCCATTGTGCTCACCGGGTCGCTCGCCACGCTGCTCATCAATGACCGGCTGCCGCCGCTCGACTCGCTCCTCGACTATAAGCCGCGCATTCCGCTCCGCATCCTCACCGCCGACGGCGTCCTGATCGGCGAGTTTGGCGAGGAGCGGCGAACCTTTGTGCGCGTCCAGGACGTTCCCGAGGTCATGAAAAACGCAATCGTCGCCGCCGAAGACGCGCGCTTCTTCGAGCATGTAGGTATCGATCTGATCGGCGTCGCGAGGGCCGCGGTGGTCAATCTGCTGTCGGGTGGCACCGAACAGGGGGCAAGCACCATCACGATGCAACTCGCGCGCGAATTTTTTCTGTCGCCCGAGCGCACCTACACCCGCAAAATCGTTGAGATTCTGATTGCGCTACGGATCGAGGAAACGCTCAGCAAAGAACAAATCCTCGAGCTCTACATCAATCAGATTTTTCTCGGTAAGCGCGCCTATGGCTTCGCGGCAGCAGCGCAAACCTACTTCGGCAAGCCCCTTGCCGAACTAAGCGCGGGGCAGGCGGCGATGCTCGCGGGCCTGCCCAAAGCGCCCTCCCGGTTCAACCCGATGGTCAACCCCAAACGCGCCACCGAGCGACAGCGCTACATCCTGCGCCGCATGCGTGACGCCGGGTTTCTCACCGATGCGCAGTACCAGGCCGCGCTCGACGAGCCGCTGCGGCTTGCCAAGCCCCGCCAGGAACTCCTGCCGCTTGCGCCGCACGCCGCAGAAATGGCGCGGCAGCTCGCCTGGGAACAGTTCCGCGAGGACACCTACTCCGCGGGCCTGGTGGTACACACCACCCTGATCGCAGCCGAGCAACGCGCGGCCAACGCGGCCGTACGGGCCGGACTGCTCGAATACGACCGACGCTACGGCTACCGCGGACCCGAAGCTCAAATCGAACTTTCCACCAACGCGCGGCGGGCCGAAGAACAGATCGAAACCGCGCTGGGCGAAGCCGACGATGTCGATGAGTTCATTGCCGCGGTCGTGCTGCAGGCCTCGGCTGGCCGGGTGACCGTCACGCGCGGCCGCAATACCGAACCGGTCAGCATTCAGGGCGAGGGCCTGCGTTTTGTTGCAAGCGCGCTCACCGACCGGGCGGCCCCGGCCCGCCGAATCCGCCGGGGTTCGCTGGTCCGAATCGTCGAAACCCGCAACGGACAATTCGACATCAGCCAGCTCCCTGATGTCGAGGCCGCGCTGGTGGCAATCGCTCCGGTTGATGGCGCGATCCGCGCCATGGTGGGCGGTTTTGATTTCTCCCGGAACAAGTTCAATCGCGTCACACAGGCCTGGCGCCAGCCCGGGTCAAGCTTCAAGCCCTTCATCTTTTCGGCGGCGCTCGAAAAAGGCTTTCTCACCAGCTCTATCGTGAACGACGCGCCCGTCCAGATCGACCCCCGCCGCACCGGCGACCGGCTCTGGGAGCCCAAAAATTATGATGGCCGCTTCGAAGGCCCGATGACGCTGCGCGAGGCCATGGCCAAGTCCAAGAACATGGTCTCAATCCGGCTGATTGATGCCATCGGCCCGAACTATGCGCAGTCCTATGTCACCCGGTTCGGCTTTGATGCCGAGCGCCACCCGCCTTATCTCACCATGGCCCTGGGCGCCGGCTCGGTCACGCCGCTTCAGATGGCCGCTGGCTATTCGGTGTTTGCCAACGGCGGCTACCGGGTCGATCCCTATCTGATCATGCGCATCACCGACACGCAGGGCCGGGTACTCGCCCAGGCGCGTCCCGGGCGGGCGGGTGACGAAGCGCGCCGGGCAATCGATGCCCGCAATGCATTCCTGGTCGACAGCCTGCTGCAGACGGTCGTCTCAAACGGTACGGCAACCCGGGC
This sequence comes from Betaproteobacteria bacterium, assembly GCA_018969885.1. Next base: position 5,257 of record JAGWXN010000108.1, read on the forward strand.
GCAATCGCTCAAGCGTCAAGATCTGGCGGGCAAGACCGGCACCACCAACGACGCGCACGATGCCTGGTTCGTCGGCTACAACCCGGCGATTGCCGCTGCGGTCTGGGTCGGACATGACCAGCCGAGAAAGCTCGGCGAGCGGGAAACCGGCGGCGGCCTCGCGCTCCCCATCTGGATCAGCTACATGGGTCAGGCGCTCTCGCGCTCGCCCGAAATCACGCGCGTGCAGCCGCCTGGCGTGGTGAAGCTTGATGGCGAGTTTTATCTCACCGAAACACGGCCTGGTCAGGGAATTCGGAGCCTCGGGGTCGATGAGCGGCCCCCGGCGGTGCTCCCGCCGCCCGCGCCGCGGTTTGACTCGGGTGTCCAGTGGCAGGGCGATGTGCCGGTGACCGCAGCACTCACCGAACCACGACGCTGATCGTCGCTGATCGTCGCTCTTCGCCCCGTCAGCGCCCGGCGAGCCTCACCGCCACGCCACCCTGCGCGCTCACCCAGCGTGACAGACAGGCAAAAAGCTCACCCGCACCGCGCGTATCGAGCCATTGACCGGCCTCACGCCGAAAGTGAAAGCCGCCAGCGCGGCAGGCCACCCAAAGCTCACGCACCGCTTCCTGACCATTGATCACGATCTTCGAGTCGTCATCAAATTCAAGCGTCAGCACCGGCCCGCTGCGATGGGTATCGATGTCGATCGCCGAAGCATCGAGGGCGTCCTCGATGGCCCGCAGGGTCTGGTCGATCAGGTGCTCGAAGGGCGCTTCGGTGCTCATGCTAGACTGCCTTGGTCATGGAGAAGGGGCCTGTCCGGGTAGCGGCGCTGATGACTGCAACGACCACCGCGCAATCTGGTCAGTTCCGGTCGCGGATTCTACTCACCACTGCCTTGGTGTCGCTTATTGCGCTCTCCGGCTGCGGTACCAAAGGGCCGCTCACCTCCAGTCCGCTACCCAAGCGACCCTGCGCAGACGGCAGCCCCCCGCCCTGCACAATTCGCCCGGCGCCTGATCTTTCCAACCCGTCCAACCCGTCAAGCCCGGCGCCTGTTGCGCCCGCCAACCGATGAACGCTTTCCTGTTTCGCGACGGCCAACTCTACGCCGAAGATGTGCCACTTGAAGCCCTGGCTGCACGGTTTGGCACGCCCTGCTACGTTTATTCGCGCCGCGCCATCACCGAGGCCTGGCGGGAATTTTCAGCGGCCTGCGCGGGGCGACGCGTGCTGGTCTGCTATGCGCTCAAAGCCAATTCCAATCTTGCCGTGATCGACCTGCTCGCACGTGAACAGGCGGGCTTTGACATCGTCTCGGCGGGCGAACTGCGCCGCGTGCTCGCAGCCGGCGGCAGCGCCGCGCGCACCGTGTTTTCTGGCGTCGGCAAATCCTCCGCAGAGATTCGCGAGGCGCTCACGGCCGGCGTTCGCTGCTTCAACGTCGAGTCGCAGGCAGAGCTTGAACGGCTCGACCAGATCGCGGGCGAGATGGGGCGGCGTGCGCCCGTGTCTCTGCGCGTCAACCCCGATGTCGACGCGGGCACGCACCCCTACATTTCCACGGGTCTTCGCGAAAACAAGTTCGGTATCCCGCACGAAGACGCGCTGGCCGCCTATCAACGGGCGTGCGCGCTCCCACACCTCGATGTCGTAGGAATCGATTGCCACATCGGCTCCCAGATCACGAGCCTCGAGCCTTTCACCGCAGCCCTCGACAAGGTGCTCGAGCTTGTGGACCGCCTGCACGAAGCGGGGATCGAGCTACACCACATCGACCTGGGCGGGGGTCTGGGCATCTGCTATGACAACGAGACGCCCCCCTCGCGGGAAGCGCTGATCCATGCCGTGTTCAAGCGACTCGACGCGCACCCGCGAGGCACCCGCTACGAAATCCTGTTCGAGTTTGGCCGTTCGATCGTGGGCAATGCGGGTGTGCTGCTCACGCGGGTCGAGTACCTCAAACGTAACGGCGAGCACCGCTTTGCGATCGTGGATGCCGGCATGAACGATCTCATGCGGCCAGCGCTCTACGAAGCCTGGCATGGGGTGCAGCCGGTGCGGCCGCGCGAGGGCGAGTTGGCGCAGTTCGACATCGTGGGTCCAGTCTGCGAGTCGGGCGACTGGCTCGCGCGCGGACGACAGCTTTGCCTTGCCGAGGGCGACCTGCTTGCGGTCATGTCCGCTGGCGCCTACGGCATGGCCATGAGCTCCAACTACAACACCCGGCCACGTGCCGCCGAGGTGCTGGTCGATGGTGCCCGCGTACACCTCATCCGCGAGCGGGAGTCCATCGAGTCGCTATTCGCGCTCGAGCACCGACTGCCTGACTGAAGGGGGAGCGGTCGTCAGCGGCGAAGGCGCGCCACCACGCGCCACCCGAGGAGCGCGGCCAGCGCCAACGCGTAGAGCGCGGGCTCGGTCACATCGGCCTTGCCGGCCTTGTGCCACCAGTAGTGAAGCACCGCCAGCACCGCGGCCACGTAGACCAGCCGATGAAGCATCGACCATCGGCGCCCCAGCCGGCGAACCATCGCGTCCGTCGATGTGAGGGCAAGTGGAATCAGCAGGACCAGTGCAGCGAACCCGGCAGTGATGAAGGGGCGCTTGAGCACATCACCGATCATCGGGGCGATCTCAAACCAGTGCTCGAGCCAGACCCAGGTCGCAAGGTGCGCGAGGGCGTAGGCAAAGCTTGCCAGGCCAAGCGGGCGGCGCAGCCGCATCAGCCAGCCTGCTCCGGTGAGTCGCCGCAGCGGACTCACCGACAGGGCAAGCAGCAGGAAGACCAAGGTCCAGGTGCCGCTTGAGCGGGTCACAAACTCAACTGGATTGGCGCCCGCCCGATCCAGCACCGGCCAGAGCACCAACCGAAACATCGGCAGTATCGAGGCCACGATCACCAGACCGCGGACCGAGGCGATCGACAGCCGCACAGACGCGCCCGGCCGCGTCAGAAGTTACGTCGCAGATCCATCCCGGCATAGAGGCTCCCGACCTGGTCGGCATAGCCATTCATCATCAGCGTGGGGCGACGGCGCTGCATGAAGCCATCCTCACCGAGCCTACGCTCGGTGGCCTGCGACCAGCGGGGGTGGCTCACCTCAGGATTGACGTTGGAATAGAAGCCGTACTCCTCGGGCGATGAGCGCATCCAACTGGTGTTGGGCTGCTTCTCGACAAAGCGGATGCTCACCAGCGACTTGGCGCTCTTGAAGCCATACTTCCAGGGAACGACCAGCCGGACCGGCGCGCCATTCTGGTTGGGCAGCACCTCACCGTATAGCCCGACCGTGAAAAGAGTCAGCGGATGCATGGCCTCGTCGAGCCGCAGCGCCTCCATGTAGGGCCAGGTGATCACCGGAATCGCGAGCCCGTTCATTTGTTTGGGATCGGCGAGTGTCACGAATTCCACATAGCGCGCTTTCGAGGTGGGCTCGACGCGGCGGATTAGTTCGGCAAGCGGGTAGCCAATCCAGGGGATCACCATTGACCAGCCCTCGACACAGCGCATGCGGTAAATGCGCTCCTCGAGCGGCGCGAGCGTGAGCAGCTCCTCGATATCGAAGCTACGAGGCTTGGCCACCTCGCCCTCGACGCGCACCGACCAGGGGCGCGTGCGCAGGCGATGGGCATGTTTGACCGGGTCGTCCTTCTCGGTGCCGAACTCGTAGAAATTGTTGTAGGTGGTGACGACCTTATAGGGCGTGGCGCGCTCGGGGGTAGAGAGTTTCGAAGCGGTCGCCGCAAGTTTCTGCGCCTTGGGATCGCCACCCTGCATGATGGCGCTGGAGGCCTGCGCCTCGGTTGGCGCGAGGGCAGGTAACGCCGCACCCAGCGCGGTACCGCCTGCGGCTGCAAGCAGTTGGCGCCGGTTACGCCACACCTCACGAGGCGTAATGTCTGAGACGGGCGGCGTACTCGCGTCGTGCGTTCGGATCAGCATGTCGGCTCCTGAGGATGAAGTGAGATCTTCGCAGAGCCGGCCCCAGCCGCGCGTGAACACCCCCACAGCGCGACAGCCCAAGGGTCCTGCAAAGGCGGGATAAGCGATGCCACCTTGACTTGACTTAACAGGAGGAGACCCGGGCGCCGCGTTCGCAGCGGCCAGCCCTGATAAGCATTCGTGCACTCGCGCGAGCGAGGCCGGGGCGCATGCAGCGCGCCCAGCGACCGCGTTTAAGCCTTATCGAAGGCCGGCGATATAGTCGGAGACAGCTTTGATCTCGACGTCAGAGAGTCGAGCAGAGATGGCGGTCATGGACGCGTTGTTGGCCCGCGTGCCCTGACGGAATCCCGTGAGCTGGGACTCGGTGTATTCCGCATATTGGCCCTGAAGCCGCGGATATTGGGCGGGCAGCCCGGCACCACTCGGGCCATGACAGCCCGCGCACGCCGGAACGCCCTTCGCCGCAATGCCGCCTCGATAAATGTTGCGCCCGAGTTCGACCAGGGTCTTGTCGCGCGCAGCAGCCGGCGTGAGCGGCTGCGACGCGTAGAAAGCGGCCACATTGCGCATGTCGTCTGCCGACAGTTGTGCGGCGAACGCCCCCATGATGGCGTTGTTGCGCTCGGGCTCTTTGGCGCCCGGCTTCGCCTTGAAGTTGGCGAGCTGCTTGGCGAGATACTCAGCATGCTGGCCGGCGAGCTTCGGATTGGCGGGTGTGGGGCTGTTGCCGTCGGCCCCATGGCAGCCGGCGCAGACTTGAGACGCAATCTCAGCGCCCTTCTTCAGGTCGGGTTTGCCCGTGGACTGGGCAAGCGCGGCCGAACTCAAGGCAAGGCCGAACACGGTCAGAATGGAAGCGACGATCGAGGCAGAACGGAGCATGGCGAACCCGGTGCGGCGAGACACAAACCCGAAATTGTACAATACCGCCGAAGATCG
>JAGWXN010000582.1 GCA_018969885.1 Betaproteobacteria bacterium
TGGCTGCGCCACTGGCCGGGGAACCCAGCGTCTTGCCTTCCAAATCTTTCAGCGTGCGAATCGGGCTTGACGAGCGCGTCATCAGCGCAAAAGGCGTGCGGTTGTAAATCATGTAGACCATCACAGGCGCTGCGCCCTGGCGCGTCGAAGCGTTCTGGATGATGGCGTTGATGTCGCCGAATCCGGCCTGATAGGTGCCGGCCATGATCTTGGTCACCGTTGCGGCCGAACCGTCGCCCTGGTCAATGGTCAGATCGATTTTTTCTGCTGCAAAGTAGCCCCGATCGATCGCAAGGTAATACCAGGCGTGGATCCCCTGATATTTCCAGTCGAGCACAAACCGGATGGGGGTGCTGGACTGCGCATGCGCCACGCCAGCCAAGCCGGGCGCAAGCGCGAGCCCCAGCGCGGCGCCGGTTGCGCCCAGCAGACGCCGCCGCGGCATCGCAGCCTCTGCGAGGTCAGCAGGGTGAATTGACGAAGAACGGGCGAACAGGTCGTTCGAAGCGGTCATGTTGAGCGGGTCCTTGCCAGAGGTGTGACAGATTCGCTCCCGCACCCGCGTTCCTGTAAGGAGGAGGATTGGAACGCAGGTGCAGGAGCGGTGAGCCGAAACGACTCTGCACCACCCTTTGCATAGGACGTGCCAGCTCAAAAGTCCCCAGCCCACTGCCATTCCGCCTCCCGGCGGTGCAATTCGCACCGTTTCGAGGCGCGACCGCTCGTCGTTCGCACCGCCCTCCTCTATCATCGCAACAGTCAACCGCCCCGTCGGCGCGGTCGCATCCGGAGGCCCATCCAATTGGATGAAGGTAATCAGCGTCAGGTACCCGAGGCCTTTGTCCGTCTCTATGTGCCGCCCGGGCGGATCAAACCGACGCTGCCGTGGGCTGAACTGCTCGAGCGACATGAGCTCTGCGAGGATCTGGCCCAGATGCTGGGCGAAACGGCCCGCGCCCAGCTCCATGGGCTGGGCATCACCGAGGCCGATGTTCTCCAGAGAATCCGAGCGGGCCTGCCCGCCACCGACCTTGGCCTGACCGAGGGAGAGATCGGCTGGGTGACGGGCAGGTTGGCTGAAACGCTGGGCTGGCTCGATGAATCGGGCCAGCTGCCAGGCGGCGGCGCGCCTGACGCCTAGCGGGCGATGGGCTTATAACGGATCCGCGTGGGACGCGCGCCATCCTCGCCCAGGCGCCGCTTCTTGTCGGCCTCGTATTCCTGATAGTTGCCGTTGAAGAACACCCATTGCGAATCGCCTTCCGCAGCAAGGATGTGCGTGGCGATCCGGTCGAGGAACCAGCGGTCATGTGAGATCACCATCACGCAGCCCGCGAACTCGAGCAGCGCATCTTCCAACGCACGCAGTGTCTCCACATCCAGGTCGTTGGACGGTTCATCGAGCAGCAGCACATTGCCACCGGTCGAGAGCGTTTTGGCCAGATGCAGCCGCCCGCGCTCACCGCCCGAGAGCTTGCCCACGATCTTCTGCTGGTCAGCGCCCTTGAAATTGAAGCGTCCGATATAGGCGCGCGAAGGCATTTCGAACTTGCCGACGGTGATGAGGTCGGAGCCCCCCGAGATGGCCTCCCAGACCGACTTGTC
>JAGWXN010000583.1 GCA_018969885.1 Betaproteobacteria bacterium
GCATACATGCTGCCCAGCACGAGGCCGTTGATGATCTGCTGCAGAAAGACGTCCATGAGACGATGAAGCCGAAAGAGCGATTGACGACTCCGGCGGTTGACTACTCCGCCTTCGCGCCCGATGCCTTCACCGCCTGGGCCCACTTCGCGGTTTCCACGCGAACGAAAGATGCGAGCTGATCGAGATCCATGATGAGCGGCTCGGAGCCCAGCGTCTGAAAATTCTGGCGCACCTCATCGATCGCCAGGATCTTATTCACGTCAGCATTGATCTTTCTGAGGATGTCACGCGGGGTGCGCGCGGGCGCAGCCATCGCCACCCAGGGCACGCCCGAGAATCCAGGATAGCCGCTTTCAGCGATGGTCGGCATGTCGGGCAACGCCGACGAACGCTGCGCGCTTGATACTGCAATTGCTCGGAGCTTGCCGCCGCGAATGAGCGGCAGCGTGGCCGTGAGCGTTTCGAACATGACATCGACCTGACCGCCCGCCAGATCGGCCAGCCCCGCCGGGCCGCCTTTGTACGGGATATGCATGATGTCAACGCCGGCGGTGGCCTTGAACATCTCGGTGACCAGATGATTGGTGACGCCCACGCCCCCCGAGGCGTAGTTGAGCTTACCGGGACGCGATTTTGCGAGTTCAACCAGGCCGCGAATATCGCGAATTGGAGAGGCCGGGTTTACCACCACCGCATAGGGCACCACCGCAATGCCAGCGACCACCACGAAATCGCGCGCCACGTCATAGGGCAGCTTGGCGTACAGGCTGGGATTGACGGCAAGCGGACCACTCGAAGAACCCAGCAGCGTGTAACCATCGGGCTCAACCTTGGTGGCCATTTCGGTGGCGATGATGCCTGCCGCGCCCGGCCGGTTTTCAATAAAGAACTGCTGGCCGTACAGCGCGGACAGCCGGCTTGCCACAGCCCGCGTGAGTACGTCCGTGGCCTGACCGGTGGGAAATCCGATCAGGACCCGCACCGGACGGTTGGGATAGTCGGGTGAGGCGAACACATTCGCAGAGAGGGTGCCGGTGGACGCGGCAATCGAAGCGAGCAGGGCTGAACGGCGGGTGATCATCGGAGAAATTCCTTGAAGGTCTTGGGGGGCGCTTGCGGTCAGTCGCCTGCCCGGATGTTGAACTCGCGGATCACCTTGGCCCAACGCGTGATCTGCGAATCGAGAAAAGTACCGAGTTCCGCTGGTGGCGATAGTCGCAGGTTCATGCCCAGGCCTGTCAGCCGCGTGCGCACAGCCGGTTCCGAAAGCGCGGCTGCGAGCTCACGGTTTACTCGGGCGATGATGTCTGCGGGCGTGCCGGCAGGCGCAAATACGCCCCACCAGGCGAGCGCTTCAAAATCTTTCACACCCTGCTCAGCAAGCGTGGGCACGTCGGGCAGTACCGGGTCGCGCTGAGCCGAAGTGACCGCAAGCGGCACCAGCGCCCCGCTGCGAATGTGCGGCGAAAGAAGGGCTGTAGTGGCCATGGCAACCGGCACGTGGCCTGCCAGCGCGTCGGCCGCCAGCGGGCCACCGCCCTTGTAGGGCACGTGCGTCATGGGGAACCCGACCTGCGCGCCGAGGCTGGTCATGGCGAGTTGGGC
>JAGWXN010000584.1 GCA_018969885.1 Betaproteobacteria bacterium
CTCGCTTGCCTGACTAGCCGAATGGGTTCGATCGCCGGTGTCGCAGCACCCGGCAGTGCCCTCTACCGGGTGTCCAAGGCGGCCGAAAACATGGTCGCGCGGCTGGCGCACCTGCAGGGCGTTGCCACGGGTGTGAGGGTCCTGGCGCTGCACCCCGGATGGGTGCGCACCGACATGGGAGGGGCCAATGCCGATATCGATGTGGCGACCAGTGTCGCCGGCATGGCCGCGGTGATCGCGAATCCGAGCGCCTATCCCTCCGGGACCTTTGTCGACTATCGGGGAGTATCGATTGACTGGTGATCATGCCGATTCACGGCGTCCACAGGGCGCAGGAGCGCGAGCATGGCGGTGATTGAATCGCGGATCGACCGCCGAAACGCCGCCTTTGCCGCCAACGCCCAATGGTTGCGCGCGCTTTGTGCCGAATTGCGCGAGACCGTTGCACAGGTCGCCCAAGGGGGCGGTGAAACCGCCCGCGCTCGCCATCTGGCACGGGGAAAGCTGCTGCCCCGCGAGCGGGTTGAGCGGCTGATCGATCCGGGCACGCCCTTTCTGGAGCTCTCGCCCCTTGCGGCGTGGGGCATGTATGACGGCGATGCGCCTTGCGCGGGGCTGATCACAGGGCTCGGACGGGTGAGCGGAGTCGACTGTGTGATCGTCTGCAACGATGCGACGGTCAAGGGCGGCACCTATTACCCCATCACGGTCAAGAAGCATCTGCGGGCGCAGGAGATCGCCGGTGACAATCATCTGCCGTGCATCTACTTGGTCGACTCGGGCGGCGCCAATCTACCCAATCAGGACGAAGTATTTCCCGACCGCGACCACTTCGGCCGCATCTTCTATAACCAGGCCAATCTCTCGTCGCGCGGCATCGCGCAGATCGCGGTTGTGATGGGTTCGTGCACCGCCGGCGGAGCCTATGTGCCCGCGATGAGCGATGAGGCGATCATCGTTCGGGAACAGGGAACGATCTTCCTGGGCGGCCCGCCCCTGGTGAAGGCGGCGACCGGTGAGGTGGTGAGTGCCGAAGACCTGGGTGGGGGCGACGTCCACACGCGGCTCTCGGGAGTTGCCGATCACCTCGCCCACGACGATGCCCACGCGCTTGCGCTTGCGCGACGTGCGGTCGCGCGCCTGAACCGGGCCAAGCCGCTCGCGCCGCAGGCCCAGGCACCGACCGAACCCCTGCACGACCCAGAGGACCTCTATGGCATCGTCTGCGCCGACCCGCGCAAGCCCTTCGATGTGCGAGAGGTGATCGCACGACTCGTCGACGGTTCGGAGTTTGACGAATTCAAGGCCCGCTACGGCACGACGCTCGTGACCGGCTTTGCCCGCCTTTGGGGTCTGCCGGTGGGCATCGTTGCCAACAACGGCATCCTGTTCTCGGAATCGGCCGCCAAGGGCGCGCATTTCATCGAACTATGCACGCAACGCGGCATCCCGCTCATCTTCCTGCAAAACATCACTGGCTTCATGGTGGGACGCAAGTACGAGAACGAAGGCATCGCCCGAGCTGGCGCGAAACTGGTGACGGCGGTGGCCTGCGCCCGAGTGCCCAAGTTCACCGTGATCATTGGCGGCTCCTTTGGCGCGGG
>JAGWXN010000109.1 GCA_018969885.1 Betaproteobacteria bacterium
CGGCGAACGCTCGCCGAAGACCTGGGGCTGCCGTCATGAACCCTGCCGGTGCTGTCTCTCGCGCACTCACCTGGCTGGGCGAGCGGGTGGTGGCCACAGGCGAGGCCACCCGCTTCTTTGCGCGGCTGTTGTTTCTATCCCTCGAATCACTGCGCCGCCCGCGGCTCATCATCGATCAGATTCACTTCATCGGGAACTACTCGCTTTCCATCATCCTGGTGTCGGGTCTTCTCATCGGTTTTGTCCTGGGGCTGCAGGGCTACTACACGCTCAGGCGCTACGGCTCGGAAGAAGCGCTTGGGCTGCTGGTCACGCTCTCCCTCGTACGCGAACTCGGCCCGGTGGTCACGGCACTCCTGTTTGCGGGCCGCGCTGGCACGTCGCTCACGGCTGAGGTCGGTCTGATGAAGGCGGGCGAGCAGATCGATGCCATGGAAATGATGGCGGTCGATCCGGTTGCGCGTGTGCTCGCACCACGCTATCTCGCCGCCGTGATCTGCATGCCGCTTCTCGCTGCGCTTTTTTCTGCGTTAGGGGTGCTCGGGGGCTATCTGGTGGGTGTGGAGATGATCGGGGTCGACGCGGGCGCGTTTTGGTCGCAGATGCAGGGCGGGGTCGACTGGCTGCGCGATGTCGGCAACGGCGTTGTAAAGAGCGTGGTGTTCGGGTTCACGGTGGCGTTCGTTGCGCTTTACGTGGGCTATCAGGCCGAGGCCACGCCCGAGGGCGTGTCACGCGCCACCACCACCACGGTTGTGGTGGCCTCGCTCGCCATTCTTGCGCTTGACTTCATCCTGACGGCGCTCATGTTCAGCTAGGTCGTTCCGGACGGAACGGGAGAGTAAGGCAATGAATCGCAAAGGTGTCGATGTTCTGGTGGGACTCTTCGTGCTGCTTGGGTTCGGGGCGCTGGTGTTTCTGGCACTGCGCGCCGGCAACATGAGTAGCAGCCTTGGCCTGGGCGAGACCTACCAGGTGGTGGCCAAGTTTGACAACATCGGCGGGCTTAAGCCGCGCGCGGCGGTTCGTAGCGCAGGTGTCGTGGTGGGCCGGGTGGTGTCGGTGGGGCTTGATGGGCAAACTTTCCAGGCGGTGGTGCGGCTGGAGCTCGACCAGCGCTACAAGTTTCCCAAGGACACCTCGGCCAAGATCCTCACGGCAGGGCTGTTGGGTGAGCAGTACATCGGGCTTGAACCGGGTGGCGACTCTGCGCTGCTTGCGCCGGGCGGAACACTCACCCTGACCCAATCAGCGGTGGTGCTCGAAAACATCATTGGCCAGTTCCTCTACAAGAGTGCAGCCGAGGGCGAGAAGAAGTGATGACAAAAGCATGGTTCCGAATGTTGTCGCGCCGTCTGGCCGCATGCTCGGCGGCGCTCGTGCTCGCCTTTGCAGGGCCAGCCCAAGCGCAGTCCGAATCCGCCACCGATCCGCTTGAGTCGATGAATCGCGCGGTCTTCGAATTCAACGAAGCGCTTGATCGCGCGGTGCTGAAACCCCTGGCACAGGTCTATGTCGATGTGGTGCCCGAAACTCCGCGCCGCCTGTTCAGGAATTTTGTGAGCAACCTCCTTGAACCCTGGAACGCGGTGAACAACCTGCTTCAGGGTAAGCCTGTCGCCGCGGCTTCGGACGTGGCGCGGTTTGCAGTCAACACGCTCACCACGCTGGGCCTCGAGGATCCAGCCTCAACTGAGCTGGGGCTTACCCGCAGCAATGAAGACCTCGGGCAGACGCTCGGTGTGTGGGGTTTCGGCGCAGGTCCTTACCTGGTGCTCCCGTTTCTCGGCCCGTCCAGCGTGCGCGATGGCATCGGCCGAATCGGCGACATCGGCTTTGATCCATCGCGCAGAATCTCTGACGGGCAAGAGTTCGCTGTGTTCACGGCGATGCGTTTTGTCGATAACCGGGCCACGCTCCTCCCGATGGAGCGGTTGATCGAAGGCGCGGCGCTCGATCGCTACTCGTTCATTCGCAATGCCTATCTTCAGCGTCGTCAGAATCAGGTCTACGACGGTAATCCCCCTGAGCCCAAGGAGTGATCGGCATGAACTCTGCGCGCCATCTTCGTGTGCTGAAGCGTATGGCGGCCTGCGCGAGCGCGGCACTGCTTTCAATCGCGACCATCCCCGGCGTGTTGTCCGTGGGGGCGCTCTTCTCGCTGGTGTCGTCTGCTTCGGCCCAGACGCCGCCAGACCGCTTTGTTGAATCCCTCAGTAACGACGTCCTCAACCGCATCCGGTCTGACAAGACGGTGCAGTCGGGCGACTTTCAGCAGGTCTCAAAATTCGTCGACTCGGCGGTGATGCCGCACGTGAACTTCGAACGCATGACCGCGCTATCGGTGGGCCGCGCCTGGCGTCAGGCAAGCGCTGATCAGCAGAAGGCATTGATTGCAGAGTTCCGCACACTGTTGCTGCGCACTTATTCTGGCGCGCTCTCACAGGTGGGCGACAAGCAGGTGAAAGTGCGCCCGTTTCGCGGCGATGCAAGCGCCGACGAGGTGATTGTTCGCAGCGAAATCGTGGGCGGACGCGGCGACCCCATCCAGATCGACTACCGCCTTGAGAAAGCGGGCGGAGCCTGGAAGATCTATGACGTCAATGTGCTCGGAATCTGGATCGTTCAGACTTACCGTGATCAATTCGCCCAGGAGGTGAGTGCCCGGGGCATCGATGGGCTGATCCGCAGCCTGTCGGATAAGAACCGGCAGTTCGAGGCCGCCTCGCGCAGCTGAAGCCGTTGAAATCGCATCCTTTGCCCACCCTGTGAATATAGCTTCTTCGTTCAGTCTGCCGCAGCGCCTGACCCACGCCGAGGCGATGGACGTGCTGTCGGCGTTGAGTGCGGCGCTGCAAGGCGGCGTGCAGTGCGTAGACCTGTCCGCGCTCACCGAGTTTGACTCGTCGGCGTTATCGGTGCTGCTTGCGGCGCGCCGGGCCCGACGCGATGGCTCGCGACTGCGCTGCGTGAACGCGCCCGGCAAGCTCCGAAAGCTTGCGAGCCTCTATGGGGTGGAGTCCCTGATCTTCGATGAAGTGTGAACCGTTAAGCGCCACCTGTTGCGCCCGCCCCTCCCCGTGAAGCCTGCTATCGACATCCGCGATGTGGTCAAGCGCTACGGTCGTTTCGAGGCGCTCCGCGGCGTATCGCTCTCGATCGGCGAGGGCGAGTTCTTTGGCCTCCTGGGGCCCAATGGCGCGGGTAAAACCTCGCTCATTTCAATCATCGCCGGGCTCTCGCGTGCCAGCGAGGGCGCCTGCAAGGTGATGGGCTACGACGTGGTCGCCGATTTCAGGCAGGCGCGGCGAATGCTGGGCGTCGTTCCCCAGGAGCTGGTGTTCGATCCATTTTTCACCGTGCGCGAAACGCTCAAGCTCACGGCGGGCTACTACGGTGTCCGGGGTGCTGATCCCTGGATCGCGGAGGTGCTTGAGCGGCTGGGGCTCGCCGACAAGGCCGATTCCAACATGAGGGCGCTTTCCGGTGGTATGAAACGTCGGGTGCTGGTCGCTCAGGCGCTGGTGCATCGCCCGCCAGTCATCGTGCTTGATGAGCCTACGGCTGGGGTCGATGTCGAGCTGAGGCGAACCCTCTGGGAATTCATCGGGCAGCTGAACCGCGCGGGGCACACCATCGTGCTCACCACGCACTACCTGGAAGAGGCGCAGGAACTCTGCGGCCGGATCGCGATGCTGAAGGCGGGCCGTATCGTTGCGCTTGCGCCCACTACGGAGCTGCTGCGCGACTTTTCCGGCGGGCGCCTGATGCTCCGGTTGTCTGGTGCGCCGCTACCCGCTGCGCTTCAACCGCTCCGTGTGGCCGCGGCTGCCGACTCGACCGTGGCGGGTGTCGAACGCGTTCAGCTGAGATTGGAGCGCTACGAATCACTTGAACCGGTGCTCGCGGCGCTTCGCGAAGCCGGTTGTCGCATCGAAGAGATGGAACTCGCGCACACCGATCTCGAGGATGTGTTTGTTCGGGTGATGCAGCAGGAGCACGGCGCCGATGCCAAGCCCCAGGGAGTCCGTCAATGAACGCGAGCGGATTTCCCACACTGCTCTACAAAGAAACGCTGCGGTTCGTGAAGGTGAGCGTGCAGACCGTTGCAGCGCCGGTTCTCACCGCGCTCCTCTACCTGCTCATCTTTTCTCAGGCGCTTGGCGAGCGGGTGAAAATCTTCGGTACGGTCGACTATGTATCGTTCCTCGTACCGGGTCTGGTGATGATGTCGGTTCTGCAGAATGCTTTTGCCAACTCGTCGTCTTCGCTGATTCAGAGCAAGATCACGGGCAACATCGTCTTTGTTCTCCTGCCACCCCTCACCCACTGGGAAATGTTCGGTGCCTATGTGCTGGCCTCCATGTTTCGCGGACTGGCAGTGGGTCTGGGCGTGTTTCTGTGCACTTTCTGGATTGCCGAACTGCGCTTTGCGCAGCCGCTCTGGATCATCGCGTTCGCGCTCGCCGGCAGCGCCATCCTCGGTACAATGGGGGTGATCGGTGGAGTCTGGGCCGATAAATTCGACCAGATCGCGGCTTTCCAAAATTTCATCATCATGCCGCTGACGTTCCTCGCCGGAGTGTTCTACTCGGCCGAATCCTTGCCGCCGTTCTGGCGGATGCTGTCGCACTTTAATCCCTTTTTCTACATGGTGGATGGCTTCCGTCACGGCTTCTTTGGCGTCTCCGACGTATCACCCGCATTGAGCTTTGCGGTGGTCTCGGCGTTTTTTGTGCTGGTCTCGGCCGTTGCGCTGCGCATGCTCGCAAGCGGCTACAAACTCAGACTGTGAGGTTGCTTTGCCTACTCCCGACGATGTCAGGCGTTACATCGCCGCGGGCCTTGAGTGCTCGGTGCTTGAGGTCAGCGGTGACGGTCAGCACTTCGAGGCGTTGATCGTATCGTCGCTTTTCGAAGGTCAGCGCCCGGTGCAGCGGCACCAGATCGTTTATCGCGCGCTCGGCGATCGCATGCGCGAGGAAATTCACGCGCTCTCCATGCGTACGCTGACCCCCGCCGAGCATGCTGCCCAGCAGGGTGGCGCGGCCTGATGCTGGCGCGCCTCGTATCCTGGTGTCGTCGGTCATAAACGTCGATGGACAAACTGCGAATCGCCGGCGGACGCGCGCTGGCAGGCGAGATTCAGGTGTCGGGCGCGAAGAACGCAGCGCTGCCGATTCTGTGCGCCTCGCTCCTTGCTGCCGACACGCTTGAGCTCTCGCGGGTGCCGGTGCTGCAGGACGTTCGCACCATGCTGCGACTGCTCCGCCAACTCGGTGTGCGGGACACGCGCGAGGGTGAGGCATTGCTGCTCGATGCCCGGGCGCTCACCTCCCACGAAGCGCCCTATGATCTGGTGAAGACCATGCGAGCTTCCATCCTGGTTCTGGGGCCGCTTCTTGCGCGCCTGGGCGAGGCGCGGGTGTCACTGCCAGGAGGCTGCGCCATCGGCGCGCGTCCGGTTGACCAGCACATCAAGGGCCTGCAGGCGATGGGTGCCCAGATTTCAATCGAGCATGGCTATGTCGTGGCGAAGGCTGCGCGGCTGCGCGGTGCGCGCATCGTGACCGACATGGTCACGGTAACCGGCACCGAGAATCTGATGATGGCGGCCACGCTTGCCTCGGGAACCACGCTGATCGAAAACGCTGCGCGCGAGCCCGAGGTGGTTGATCTGGCCCAAGCACTGAACGCCATGGGCGCGCGGGTATCGGGCGCGGGTACCGACCGGATCGAGATCGAGGGTGTTCAAGCGCTTCACGGTGCGCGCCATGCGGTCATGGCCGACCGCATCGAAGCGGGCACGTTTTTGTGTGCTGCCACTGCGGCCGGGGGCGATGTTGTGCTTCGGGGCGTGGCGAGCGCCACGCTCGATGCCACGCTCGAGAAGCTGCGTGCCACAGGCGCGCAGATAGAAGCGGGCGACGACTGGCTACGTCTTGTCATGGCCAGCCGGCCGCGCGCGGTGAGCCTGCGAACCGCACCCTTCCCCGGCTTTGCGACCGACATGCAAGCCCAGTTCATGGCGGTTGATACGATCGCCTCGGGCACCGCCACCATCACCGAAACCATTTTCGAGAACCGCTTCATGCATGTGCTCGAAATGCAGCGATTGGGCGCTGATATTTCCATTGAGGGCAACACCGCCGTGGTTCGTGGTGTCGAGCGCTTGTCGGGCGCAACGGTCATGGCGACCGATCTGCGCGCATCGGCTGGTCTGGTGATTGCCGCGCTGGTGGCCGAAGGCGAGACCATCATCGACCGCATCTATCACCTCGACCGTGGCTACGAGGGCATCGAGGCCAAGCTCGGCGCGCTGGGGGCGGCGGTCGAGAGGCTTCGTTAAGCCGCGCTATCCGGGACACAGCACGTGATTACGCTTGCGCTATCCAAAGGTCGGATCTTCGATGAAACGCTGCCGCTGCTTGCGGCGGCCGGAATTTCCGTGGAAGCGGTTCAGGCCGATTCCCGAAAACTGATCGTGCCGACCGGCGACCCCGAGGTGAGGCTGATCATCGTTCGAGCGAGTGATGTGCCCACCTATGTGCGCTACGGCGCGGCCGACCTCGGTGTGGCCGGTCGCGACGTGCTGCTTGAGAGTGGGGTGGAGGGTATCTATCAGCCCATTGATCTGGGGATCGCCCGTTGCCGGCTCTGCGTGGCGGTGCCGCAGGGCTTTGATTATGTGCAGGCCGTTCGTCGCGGGGCGCGCATGCGAGTCGCCACCAAATACGTCGATTGCGCGCGCCAGCACTTCGCTCAGAAAGGCGTGCACGTCGACTTGATCAAACTCTACGGCTCAATGGAACTCGCGCCGCTCGTGGGGTTGGCCGATGCGATCGTGGATGTGGTGAGCAGTGGCGGCACGCTGCGTGCCAACCGGCTGGTCGAAGTTGAGGAAATCCTCGCCATCTCGGCGCGTCTGATCGTCAATCAGGCTTCGCTCAAAACACAGCCGCGAAAAATCGGCGCGATCCTGCAGGCAGTGGGCGATGCGGTGGCGGCGCGTGCTGCAAAGGCGGGGGAATCAGCATGAGCGTTCAGGGTTTTCAGGCTTTGATCCGGCGTCTGTCGAGCGCCGACCCAGGGTTTTCTGCCGAACTCAGCGCGCTCCTCGCCTATGAGGCCCAAACCGACGCATCGGTCGCGGCGGCGGTTGAGGCGATCGTCAATGACGTTCGGGCCCGGGGCGATGAGGCCCTCCTCGACTACACGCGGCGCTTTGACCGGCTGCCGGTCACCTCGGCTGAGGCACTTGAGCTTTCGCCCGCAGCGCTGGCCCAGGCGCTGGCCGCGCTTGCCCGCCCCGAGCGCGAGGCGCTCGAGGCAGCCGCAGGGCGCGTGCGCGACTACCACGAGCGCCAGCTCGCCCATTCCTGGGAGCATGTTGAACCCGATGGAACCCGCCTCGGCCAGCGCATCACGCCGCTTGACCGGGTGGGACTCTATGTTCCGGGCGGCAAGGCCGCCTATCCGTCGTCGGTGCTGATGAACGCAGTGCCCGCGCGGGTCGCTGGCGTGGGCGAACTCATCATGGTGGTACCCACGCCCGACGGCGCGCGCAATCCCATGGTGCTCGCTGCGGCGGCGATCGCAGGCGTGGATCGGGTGTTCACGATTGGTGGCGCGCAGGCGGTGGCGGCACTTGCGTTCGGTACCGCCACCGTGCCCGCAGTCGACAAGATCGTGGGTCCGGGTAACGCCTATGTGGCAGAAGCCAAGCGGCGGGTGTTTGGCACTGTGGGCATCGACATGATTGCCGGGCCCAGTGAAATTCTGGTGATCACCGATGGGTCGGTGGATCCCGACTGGGTCGCCATGGACCTGTTCTCACAGGCCGAACACGACGAGCTTGCGCAGGCGATTCTGCTCTGCCCCGATCCTGGCTATATCGATCGCGTACACCAGTCGATCGGACGCCTCCTGCCCGGCATGAGTCGCCGTGCCGTGATCGAGCGTTCGCTCGCCGATCGTGGTGCGCTCATCTGCGTGCGCGACATGGAAGAGGCCTGCGCCATTGCAAGCGAAATCGCAGCCGAGCATCTGGAAATCATTGCGGCCGAGCCGCGCCGCTGGTCCGATCGTATTCGGCATGCGGGCGCGATTTT
Organism: Betaproteobacteria bacterium; assembly: GCA_018969885.1. Next base: position 8,112 of record JAGWXN010000109.1, read on the forward strand.
CCTAGGGCCTTATGCATCGGAGTCGCTGGGCGATTACTGCGCGGGACCCAACCATGTGCTCCCCACGATGCGGACGGCGCGCTTTTCGTCGCCGCTCGGGGTCTACGACTTTCAGAAGCGCAGTTCCATGATCGAGATTGCGCGCCCGGCCGCGCAGACCCTCGGGCGGATTGCATCGGTGCTTGCCCGCGGCGAGGGGCTGGAGGCGCATGCGCGCAGTGCCGAGATGCGGCTGGATCCGCCGCAGCCGGCGGATGCCGTAGCAGGAGCGCGCAGCGTCGCTCCGCATGCCTCGCACCCCCTAACCGGCGCACCGGCGTTATCCGCCGGCGATCTCGATCGGCGTGTGGCCACCCTCATCCGCGCCGATGTCCGCGAGATGGCGAGCTATCACGTGCCGTCCTCGGCAGGCCTGGTGAAACTCGATGCGATGGAAAATCCGTATCGACTCCCGGAGGCGCTTCGTGCCGCGCTCGCCACCCGGCTCGCCGACGCGCTCATCAATCGCTACCCCGTGCCCTCCTATTCGGGACTCAAGCAGGCGATTGTTACGCGCCTGGGTGTGCCAGTCGGCTACGACGTACTGCTCGGTAATGGATCCGACGAACTGATCACCATGCTCTGCGTGGCCACGGCCCGGCCCGGCGCCGTTGTGCTTGCGCCGGTGCCTTCTTTCGTGATGTACGAGGTGTCGGCAAAACTTGCCGGCAGTCGGTTTGTTGGCGTGCCACTCGCTCCTGACCTATCGCTCGATCTGCCCGCCATGCTGGCGGCAATCGCCCGTCACCGTCCGGCGATCGTGTTCCTCGCCTATCCGAACAATCCCACCGGTAACTGCTTCGAGGCCGCGCAGATCGAGGCCATTCTTCGTGCTGCACCCGGGCTGGTGGTGCTCGATGAGGCCTATCAGCCGTTTGCACGCGACAGCTGGATGCCCAGGCTTACCGCGTATCCCAACATGCTGGTGATGCGTACGCTCTCCAAGCTCGGACTTGCCGGTCTGCGACTGGGCTACCTGTCTGGTGATGCCCGCTGGCTTGCCGAACTCGACAAGGTCCGCCCGCCTTACAACATTGGCGTGCTCAATGAAGTGGCGGCCGAGTTTGCGCTCGAGCATCTGGCGGTGTTTGATGCGCAGGCGGCCGACATCCGGGCCGAGCGCGAACGGCTTTATGCGGCGTTACAAACGGTCTCGGGTGCACACCCAATCGCCTCCCATGCCAACTTCCTTCTGGTGCGGGTTGCCGACAGCGCTACCGTGCAACGCCGCATGCGTGAGCGTGGGGTGCTGGTAAAAGACGTCGGTAAAATGCATCGGCTCCTTGCCAACTGCCTTCGGGTAACGGTCGGCGCGCCGGATGAAAATCAGGCGATGCTGGCGGCGCTGGCCGATGCGCTGAAATCGCTGTCAGCCGCACCTCCCGTCGCTGCGGCGACCATCTCCGTTGCCCCCTAAGCCTGACCGTCGCGAGCCCATCGATGCGAACCGCCGAAGTCACCCGCAATACCGCCGAAACCCAGATCCGTGTGCGCGTCAACCTTGACGGCACGGGTCAACAGAGGCTTGCCACCGGCGTGCCGTTCCTCGATCACATGCTCGATCAGATCGCCCGCCATGGCCTGATCGATCTCGAGGTTGAGGCGAAAGGTGACCTTCACATTGATGGGCATCACACGGTGGAAGACATCGGCATCACGCTTGGCCAGGCGTTTGCCCGCGCCGTGGGCGACAAGCGCGGGATCCGCCGTTATGGCCATGCCTACGTGCCGCTTGATGAGGCGCTGTCTCGTGTGGTGATCGACCTGTCGGGTCGGCCCGGGCTGGTCTGGCAGGTGGAGTTCCGGCGCGCCATGATCGGCACCTTCGATGTCGATCTGGCCCATGAATTCTTCCAGGGCTTTGTCAACCATGCGCTCGTGACCCTGCATATTGACAACCTGCGCGGCGACAACGCCCATCATCAGTGCGAAACCGTCTTCAAGGCATTCGCGCGTGCCCTC